>JAHBWE010000008.1:300000-436239 GCA_019637155.1 Labilithrix sp.
GACCGCGCTCGGCTTCGAGGGCCGGTTCGAGGTGCTCACGCCGGGGATGGGCGTACGAAGCGCGGAGTGGGAAGACGCGATCGCGAAGCGCCTGCCGCGCGGCCTCCTCGGCATCGGTCCGGCGTGGCAGGTCTTCTACTCGAAGCTCGGCCCGCGCCGCGACGTCATCGCGTACGTGAGCTCGGTCGCGGATCGCTCCGGCGGCGACGACGGCTGCGAGCCCGGCGACGCGTCGATCGGCGTGACCGACGCGAAGACGACGCGCTGGTCGGCGACGCGCTACATCGCGCGCCTCGCCGCCGAGTACGGCTACGGCCTCAGCGGCGAGAACCCCGGCTTCGCCGACGCCGCCGCGGAGCACTACCGCGATCTGTCGCCGAGCGGAATGCTCGCCGCGAGCCTGCGCCAGGCGAGGACCTGCGGCATGACGAAGCTCTATTGGGCCCACGACGATCGCCTCTGGAACGGCACGATCGCCTTCCCCGACTTCGCCAAGGCGATCGCCGCCCCGTATTGATGTCGCTGTAGCGCTGGCCTAGCTTCGCCGCCCCATGCTGGCGAGAGGATGGCGTCTGACGGCGCTGCGCGGCGTCGTGATCGTCGCTCTGACCTGCGCGGCGATGCACTCGGTCTCCGGAGCGGCGTTCGCGCTCGACGACGGAGGCGCGGACGACGCAGGGTCGGACGCCGACGGCGCGCCGGCGCGGCGCTCCTCCTCGCAGGCGGACCGCGTGCGCGACCTCGTCGCCGGATCGCTCGACGTCGGCGTCTCGCCGTCGTCGCTCTTCGACGCCAAGCTCGAAGACCCCGCCTCCGTCGCGCTCGACGCCGCGCGCATCCGCGCCCTCCTTCGAGGAGCGGGCGACGGCGGCCAGGAGCCCGACGCGTCGTTCTCGACGGAGGCGTGGGACGAGCTCCTCGATCTCGAGCGCACCCGCCTCGCGTTCTACGAGCTGCCGAGCGAGCGCCGCGCCGAGCTGCTCGAGGCGCACGCGCGAAAGGTCGCGCGCTCGCTGCCGAAGGAGACCGACCAGGAGCGGAAGACACGGGAAGCGGAGGAGGAGCGGGCTCGCGCGCTCGAGGCGGCGCAGCGCGCTCAGTCGGAGGCCGAGCGCCTCGTCGCGGAGGAGCTCGCGCGCCTCCTGACGCTCTCCCAGTCGCTCGACGCGACGGAGCATCGCCTGGCGTCCGAAGAGCAGGCGCTCGCTTCCCGTCAGGACGCCATGCTCGGCTGGCAGCGCCGGGTCCGCGAGGCGAAGGCGGGCGGCGAGGCGCAGGTCGACGCGACCTACGACGCCCTCCGCCGCGCCATGCGCGCGACCCGCGACGAGCTCGACGTCGCGCTCGACACGATCGATCGGCCCCTGCCGGCGAGCGACCTCGGTCCCGATCCGCTGGAGGACGTCCCCGCCGGCGTCGACACCTCCCGCGCGCAAGCGAAGCGGCGCGAGCTCGTCGCCAAGTCGGTGCAGCTCCAGGCGCGGGAGCGCGAGGTGCGCGCCGCGCGCCTCGACCGGCTCGTGAAGGAGTCGGAGCTCCTCAACCGCGAGCGGCTCGGGCTGCTCGACAGCCTCTCCGCCTCCAAGCGGAGCGCCCTCACCGGCTTCGACGACGAGGCGTGGGATCAGGCGCGCTCCGAGCTTCGACAGCTCACCCTCATCGCGCGGTATCACCGGTTCGTCGCGACGAGCTGGGTCAAGGAGCTCCGCGGATCGCAGGCGGCGCTGGGGACCACGGTCTGGCACGCGCTCAAGTTCCTCGTCCCCGCGCTCGTCGTCTTCCTCGTCTTCTCCTGGTGGCGGCGCAACGCGCGGGTCGTCCTCCAGGAGATCCAGACGCGGCTCGAGGAGGCCGACCGCGCCGCGCGCGTCACCGCTCCGAGCCTCGCCCTCCGCGCGTTTCGCTTCGTGCGAGCGATCCGGCGTCCGCTCGAGGGCCTCCTCCTCTTCTCGGCGCTGATGTGGCTCTTACCGAGCTCGACGCGGGAGCTGCTCGAGGTCTGGCTCGTCGAGACGATCGTCACCGGCACGCTCGCGGGCGCGCTCGTCGTGAACGTGATCAACGCGAGCTTCGTCGCGCCGGCGAAGCTCGGCGACTCGATCCCCGCTGGAGCGATCGAGCCCGACGCGCTGCGGTTGCGCTCGCTCCGCTTGATCGGCCGCGTCGTCGTCGCGTTCGTCTTGATCCTCGCCATCAGCGCCCGCCTCGTCGACAAGGGCGCGATCTACAGCTGGGTGCTCTCCACCTGCTGGCTCGCCGCCATCCCGATCGCGCTCGTCCTCGTTCGGTGGTGGCGCCCCACCGTCCTGTCGCGCATCGAGCTGGCGCGGAAGAAGTCGCCGCTCCAGCTGTGGGTGCTCGCGCACCGGACCGGTTGGATGAGCTTCCTCGCGGCGACCGTCGCCGCGACCCACCTCTTCTTCACCGCCGGCTACCGCACGGTCCGGTCGTGGCTCACCGGGATCGACCTCGCGCGTCGCGGCGCCGCGTACCTCTTCCGCCGCGAGCTCGACCGGCGGCAGAAGGAGCGCGCCCCCGCCGACGACCTCCCTCTGCCGGAGGAGGTCCATCGCGGGCTCGGCCCGGCGCGCCCGGTCTTCCGGTGGGTGAGCACGCCCGTCGACGAGGCGCTCGACGCTTTGTGCGAGCGCGTCCGCGAAGGAAGGGGCGGCGTCATCGCCGTCGTCGGCGAGCGCGGCGCCGGCAAGTCGGCGGCCCTCTCGCGGATCGCCGAGCGCGCCGGCGGCTGCCTGCGGGCCGCGTGCAGCCGCGAAGCGCAGGGCCTCGAGGCGATCCGCGCGCGCCTCGCCGATCTCGCGGGGCTCCCGCCCGCCACGTCGCTCGACGCGATCGGCGCGTCGCTCGACGAGCCGGGCGCGAAGCGAGCCGTCCTCCTCGACGACGCGCACGTCCACGTCCGCACCGTCATCGGCGGCCTCGAGGAGTTCGACGCGCTCGTCGCCGTCGCGCGGAGCCACAGCCGGCACGCCCTCTGGGTCCTCTCCTTCGACGAGTGCGTCTGGCAGTTCTTGAGCCGCGCGCGCGGGATCCGGCCGCTGTTCGACGGCGTCGTCGCGATCGAGCGCTGGTCGGAGGAGCGGATCGGCGAGCTGATCGAGAGCCGCTCGACGAGCGCGGGGTTCGAGCCGTCGTTCGACGGTCTCCTCGACGCGCTCCCCGCCGGGGCCGACGAGATCGACAAAGAGGACGCGCTGCGCGAGCGGAGGACCGGCTTCTATCGCCTCCTCTGGGACTACGCGCGCGGCAACCCGGGGGTCGCGCTCCACGCCTGGCGCAGCAACGTCGGGATCGACAAGAGCGGCACCGTCCACGTCCGCGACCTCCGGACGCCGAACGCCGGCGAGCTCGAGGACCTCCCCTATCCGACGCTCTTCGTGCTCCGCGCCGCGCTCCAGCTCGCCCCCGCGAGCGCGGGCGACATCGGGCGCGCGACCCAGCTCACGGACATCGAGGTGTCGGACGCGATTCGATACTCCGTCGCGCGCGGCTATCTGGAAGAACGAGCGGGGCGCGTCGACATCACGTGGGACTGGTTTCGGCCCATCACCCGCATCCTTCAACGCCGTCACCTCCTGGTGCTCCGATGATGATTTCACGTCACCTGCGACGCCGCGCGGGCGTCGTGTCGGCCTTCGTCCTCTCGATCCTGTGCGCCCCGCTCCCCGCCGCGGCGCAGGACGCTCCCGACGTCGGCGCGCTCGCGAAGTTCGTGCGGTGGGGCGGCGTCGCGGTGTCGCTCCTCATCATCGTCGGCGCGCTCGTCGCGCTGCGGATCGTCACGAACCTCGCGACCCGTCTCGGCACGCGCTTCGCGAACCGCCGGCCGACGATCCAGAAGGTCGAGTCCGCGACGCGCTTCGGCATCTACATGGTCACGCTCGCGGTCTGCGTCGGGCTCAGCGTCCGCCTCGACCCGACCGCGATCGCGGTCATCGGCGGCGCGCTCGCGTTCGCGGTCGGCTTCGCGATGCGCGACCTCGTCGCCGCCTTCATCGCCGGCATCACGATCATGTTCGATCGCCCGTTCCAGGTCGGCGATCGGGTCGCCTACGCGGGGCAGTACGGCGACATCATCAGCATCGGTCTCCGCAGCGTGCAGATGAACACGCTCGACGACCACATCATCACGATCCCGAACAACAAGATCCTCACCGACGTGACGTCGAGCGCCAACTACGGCGCGCTCGAGATGCAGGTCGGGATGGACTTCTACATCCGGGTGGATCAGGACGCGAAGCTCGCCGCCGCGCTCATCCGCGAGGCATGTTTGACGAGCCCCTACGTCTTCCTCGCGCAGCCCGTCCCGGTGCTCATGAAGCCGATCGTCCTCAACGATCACGTCGTGCTCCACCTGAAGGCGCGCCCCTACGTCTTCGACTGCAAGTTCGAGAAGCCCTTCGAGTCGGACGTCCACTTCCGCGTCCTCGACGCCTTCCGCGCGCACGGGATCGCGCTGCCGCGCGGCTCGGCGGACCTCGTCGGCCCGATCGCCACGTAAGAGCGCGCGCCGTTCCTGAAGACGTCTTCACCTGCGCTTCAGCCTTCGTGAGGGCGAGCGGCGTAGCGTCCTTCGACGATGCCGCGACGCGCGCTCGTCTTGCTCCTCCTCTTCTTCTTCGCATGTTTGGGGGCTTGCTCGAGGCGCGACCCCGCCGAGGAGCCGGCGCACGTGCGGCGGAGCGATCGCTCCGTCGTCCTCTCCGACGCGAGCGCGGCCTGGGTCCGGGTCGAGCGCGCGCGCACGCAGGCCGCGGGCCGGACGCGCAGCTTCGCCGGACGTGTCGCCTTCGACGAGCGCCGCGTCGCCCGCGTCGGCCCCGCGGTGGGAGGCCGCGTCTCGTCGGTCTCGTTCGTCCGCGGCGACGAGGTGAAGAAGGGCGACGTGCTCCTCACGGTCTACGCGCCGGACGTCACGAGCGCGCAGGCGCAGCTCACGCAGGCGAAGACGGCGCGCTCCCTCGCCGAGCGCGCCGCCGCGCGCGCGCGCACGCTGGTGCGCGACGGCGCCGGCTCCGACGCCGAGCGCGAGAGCGCGGAGTCGGCGCTCGCGAGCGCCGTGACGGAGGAGGCGCGCGCCGCCGCCGCGCTCGCCGCGATCGGCGGCGCGGCGGGGCCGACCGGCTACGCGCTCCGCTCGCCGATCGCCGGCCGCGTCATCGAGAAGAACGTCGCCGTCGGCGCGCAGGTCACGCCCGGCGGAGACAAACCGCTGTTCACGATCGGCGACCTCGGCACGGTGTGGATCGTCGCCGACGTCTTCGAGCAGGACCTCGCCGCGGTGAAAGAAGGAGCGGAGGCGACGATCCAGGTGCTCGCGCTGAAGGGCCGGACCTGGACCGGCGCGGTCACCCAGCTCTCGAGCGTGGTCGATCCGGGGACGCGCGCGGTCGAGGCGCGAATCGAGCTCCCGAACGCCGACGGCGCGCTCCGCCCCGGCATGACCGCGCGCGTGTTCATGCGAGGCGCCGCCGGCGCGGGGGCCGAGGTCCCGGCCGCGGCCCTCCTCGCGCGGCGCGATCAGTTCTTCGTCTTCGTGCGCCACGCCGACGGCTCGTTCCGCGAGCGCGAGGTGCAGGTCGCGGGGCAGTACGGCGAGCACGCCACGATCGCCTCCGGCCTCCAGCCGGGCGAGGAGGTCGTGACCGAAGGCGCGATCCTCCTCGACGCCGAAGTGAACGAGGCGCTCTGACGTGATCGGCCGCGTCGTCGATTTTTCGCTCCGGCGCCGCGGGCTCGTCTTCGCGTTCGTCGTCGTGCTCGTCCTCGCCGGCGTGCGCGGCTTCACGCGCCTCCCGATCGAGGCCTACCCCGACGTCGCCGACACGTGGGTCCAGATCATCACCCAGTGGCCCGGGCACGCGGCGGAGGAGATCGAGCGGCAGATCACGGTCCCGATCGAGCGCGTGATGAACGGGGTCCCGAAGAAGACCGTCGTCCGCTCGACCTCGATCGGCGGCCTCAGCGTCGTCACCCTCGTCTTCGCGGACGGCACCGACAGCTACTTCGCGCGGCAGCAAGTCAGCGAGCGCCTCGACGAGATCGAGCTCCCGCCCGGCGCCCAGCGCGGCCTCGGACCGCTCGCGAGCCCCGTCGGCGAGATCCTGCGCTATCGCCTCGTCAACTGCGCGACGCACCGGATCGCGGCCTGCCGCGACGAGGACGTCGCGCAGCCGCCGAAGCCGCTCACCGAGCTGAAGGACCTCGAGGAGTACGTCGTCGAGCGCGAGCTGCTCGCGACGGACGGCGTCGCCGACGTCGTGAGCTTCGGCGGGACGACGAAGCAGTACCAGGTCTTCGTCGATCCGATCCTCCTCGCCGCGCACGCGCTCACCTTCGAGGACGTCGCGAAGGCGCTCGCGGACGCGAACGGCAACGCCGGCGGCGGCGTGATCGCGCTCGGGCGCGCCGCGCTCAACGTCCGCGGGGTGGGGCTGCTCTCGCCGGAGCAGATCGGCGACGTCATGCTCAAGAACGACGACGTGCCGGTGCGCGTGCGCCAGGTCGCGCGCGTCACGGTCGGGCACCGCCCGCGCCTCGGCCGCGTCAGCGTCGACGGCGAGCGCGACGTCGTCGCCGCGATCGTCCTCCTCCGCAAAGGCGAGCAGGCGGACGCGACCCTCGCCGCGCTCCACGCCCGGATCGACGACGTCAACGCGCGCGTCCTCCCGCGCGGGGTGAAGATCGGCGCCTACTACGACCGCACCGAGCTGATGAAGAGCACGACGCGGACCGTGCTCCAGAACCTCGTCGAGGGGATGCTCCTCATCACCCTCGTGCTGTTCGCGTTCGTCGGGAACGCGCGCGCCGCCGTCGTCGCCGCGATCACGATCCCGCTCGCGCTCCTCTTCGCGTTCGTGTGCATGGACGCGGCCGGGATCCCGGCGAACCTCCTCTCGATCGGCGCGCTCGACTTCGGGATGATCGTCGACGGCGCGATCGTGATGGTCGAGAACACGTTCCGCCACGTCGCGCGCACGCAGGAGCGCGGCGAGAGACACGACCTCCGCGACGTCGCGCGCGCCGCGAGCCGCGAGGTCGCGCGCCCGGTCGTCTTCGCGATGACGACGATCATCCTCGCCTACCTGCCGATCTTCACCCTCGAGCGCGTGGAGGGGAAGCTCTTCCGCCCGATGGCGTGGACGGTCGCGTTCGCGATCCTCGGCGCGCTCGTCGTCTCGATCACGGTCGTCCCCGTCCTCACGACCTACCTCTTCAAGGCGCGCCTCCGCGAGTGGGAGAACCCGCTCCTCCGCTGGACGTGGGCGGCGTACCGCCCGCTCCTCGCGCGCGTCTTGCGCGCTCCGCGCGTCGTCGTCGCCGTCGCGATCGCGCTCCTCGTCACGGACGCCGTCCTCCTCGCGCGGACCGGGAGCGAGTTCCTCCCCCACCTCGACGAGGGCGCGGTGTGGATGCGCGCGACCTTGCCGTCGAACGTCTCGCTCGCGGAGGCGGAGGCGCTCGTCGACGGCGTCCACACGCCGGCGCGCGACACGGTCGGCGTCCGCGAGATCCTCGAGCGCTACCCGGAGATCCGGACGACGGCGATCCAGCTCGGGCGCCCCGACGACGGCACCGATCCGACCGGCTTCTACAACGCCGAATTCCTCCTCGTGCTCGAAGGCCGATCGCGCTGGCGGAAGGAGCTCCACGGCAAGAAGGACGAGCTCATCGCCGCGATCACGAAGGACGTCTCCGTGATCCCCGGCGTCGCCTTCGGGTTCTCGCAGCCGATCGCCGACAACGTGGAGGAGGCCCTCACCGGCGTGAAGGGGCAGCTCGCGGTGAAGATCACCGGCGACGACCTCAACGCGCTCGACGACGTCGCCGATCGGATCGCGCGGAGCATCCAGCCGGTCGCCGGCGTCGTCGATCTCACCGTCGTGCGCGAGCTCGGGCAGTCGAACGTCAACGTCGAGATCGCGCGCGATCGCGCGGAGCGCTTCGGCCTCACCGTCGCGGAGGTCGAGGACGTGATCGAGGACGGCGTCGGCGGGCAGGTCGTCTCCCACGTCGTGGAGGGCGAGCGCCGCCACGAGCTCGTCGTCCGCTACGCCGCGGAGCACCGCGACGACGTCGACGCGCTGAAGGAGCTCCTGATCCCGCGCGCGGGCGGCCGCCTCGTGCCGCTCGCGCACGTCGCCGACGTGAACGTCGTCGGCGGCGCGTCGCGCATCTTCCGCGAGGACGGCCGCCGCTACATCGCGGTGCGCTTCGGCGTGCGCGGGCGCGACCTCGGCTCCACGGTCGAGGAGGCGCAGGCGCGCGTCGCGAAGGAGGTGCGCGTCCCCGCCGGCTACGACGTCGAGTGGGGCGGCGAGCTCGAGAGCGCGCGGCGCGCCGGAGAGCGCCTCGCGCTCATCCTCCCGGTCACGCTCGTCGCGATCTTCGGCCTCCTCCTCCTCGCGTTCCATCGCCTCCGCGACGCCGCCGTCGTCCTCTCGAACGTGCTCCTCACGTCGCCGGTGGGCGGCCTCGCCGCGCTCCTCGCGACCGGGACGAGCTTCTCCGTCTCCGCCGGGGTCGGCTTCCTCGCGCTCTTCGGCGTCGCGGTGCAGACCGGCGTCGTCCTCGTCGCGCGCGTGAACGAGAGCCGCGCGGAGGGGCGGAGCATCGACGACGCGCTCACGGAGGCGGTGCGGACGCGGCTCCGCCCGATCGTGATGATGGCGCTCGTCGCGACGCTCGGCCTCCTCCCCGCCGCGGTGAGCACCGGGATCGGCTCCGACTCGCAGAAGCCGCTCGCGATCGTGGTGGTGGGCGGCCTCTTCTCGTCGCTCGCGCTCTCGCTCGCGATCTTGCCTCCGCTCTACAAGCTGCTCGCGCGAAAGGACGGCATCGAATGAGACGGCTCCGTTGGATCGGGATCCTCGCGCTCGTGCTCGCCTTCGCTCGTCCCGCGCGCGCGAGCGACGACGGCGCGCCGACGCTGACGGCGGAGCAGCTCTTCGATCGGTGGCTCCGCGCGAGCGCGGAGGTGCAGGGCCTGTGCGCGCAGGTCGGCGCCGCGCGCTGGGACGCCGTCACCGCGCGGACGCTCCCGAACCCGGAGCTCCAGCTCGCCGTGAACCAGCTCGTCGGCGGCGCGCCGCCGGACAGCAAGACCGGCTACGTCGGGCAGGTGAGCTGGGAGCTGCCGCTCTTCGGCCAGGTCCCCGCGCGCCGGCGCGCGGCGGAGGCGCGCGTCACCGTCGCGGAGGCGACCGCGCTGATGACGCTGTGGGAGCGCGCCGCGGAGATGCAGAGCGCGATGATCGACGCCGCGTTCGCCGACGCGCGCGCGACGATGATGGCGCGGGACCTCGCCGAGCTCGAGCGGCTCGGGCGCATCGTCGCGACGCGCGCGAACGCGGGCGCGAACAGCCAGTACGACGTCCTCCGCGTCACGTCCGCGGCGACGACGGTGCGCGCCGCGCTCGCCGCCGCGGAGACGGAGCGCGCCGCCGCCGAGTCGCGCCTCCTCGCCGCGATGGCGGAGCCGAGCCTCACGCGCGTCCACGTCACGCGCGCGGGCCTCGCCGCGTTCCGGGGCCCGCAAGAAGAGGCGGCGCTGGTCCGCCTCGCGCTCGAGCGCCGCCCCGACCTCGAGCTCGCGCGGCGCAACGTCGTCGCCGCGAACCGCGCCGCGGAGCGAGAGCGGCGCGACGCGATCCCGTCGCCGAGCCTCGTCGCGGGCGCGCTCGCGGTCGCGGGTCCGAACGGCTTCCAGGTCACGGGCGGCGTGTCGTTCCCGCTCCCGGTCTTCGATCGGAGGCAGGGCCCGATCGGTCGCGCGCTCGCGGAGGCGCACGCGAACGAGCTCTTCGCGACGGCGCTCGAGGCGCGGATCGCGAACGAGGTGCGAGGCGCGTGGCGCGCGCGCGAGGCCGCCCGCGCCGCGCTCGCGGAGTACCGCGCCGCGGCGCTCCCCGCGGCGGCGGAGCTGCTCCGCCGCGCGGAGACGACCTACCAGGCGGGGACGTTCTCGATCGCGGAGCTCTTCGACGCGTACCGCTCGACCTGGGACGCGCGCCTGCAGGAGCTCGATCTCGAACGTACGATGGCGACGGCGGAGGTCGCGGTCGAGCGCGCCGCCGTCCTCGTCCCGCTCGCGCCGGTCGATCGCGGCCCACTGTTGACCCACGGTCAATAGCGCGAGACTCTATTGACCGTGAGTCAACGAGCAGGCTCGAACCGAAAGAGGCTCCTCATCGTCGACGACGAGCCGTTGGTTCACCGCACGCTGAGCCGCGCGCTCAGGCCCCACATCGACGTCGTGAGCAAGCTCGGCCCGGCGGAGGCGCTCGACGAGCTCGGCGAAGAGCTCGCCGCCTTCGACGTCGTCCTCGTCGACGTGTGCATGCAGGGCGACGCCGACGGCCTCGACTTCTACCGCCATCACCTCGAGGGCCTCCCGGTCACGCGCCGGCCGCTCGTGATCTTCATGACGGGAGACGAGCGCGCCGCGTCGATGATCGCCGGCACGATGAACGTGTGCTGTCTCGCGAAGCCGTTCACGCTCGCGGAGCTGCGCGAGGCGATGGCGGAGCACCTCGCCTCGGCCGGGAGCGATCTGCATCCTTCGTGAGCCCGTCACCGCTGCGGCGCCGAGCTCCGCGGCAGGTGCATGCAGAAGACGCTGCCGCCGGAGGGCGGGCACGTGAGCGTGACGTCTCCGCCGTGGGCGCGGGAGACGAGGCGCACGAACGTGAGGCCCAGCCCTCGGTTCGTCTTCGCCGCCACCGGAGACGAGACCTGCACGTACCGCTCGAAGATCCGCTCGCGGACCTCGTCGCGGACGCCGGGGCCGTCGTCGGCGATCTCGAGCACCACGTCGTCCGCGTCCGCGCTGGCGGAGAGCACGACGCGGCGAGCGTGCTCGATCGCGTTGTCGACGAGGTTCTCGAGCGCGCGCGAGATGAGCTCGTGGTCGATCTCGACCCAGAGCTCGCCGGCGGGGGGCTCGCACTCGATCTGCGAGCCACGAAGGCGTGCCTCCTTGCGCGCGTAGCGCTCGGCGTCGCGGAGGAGATCGGCCACGTCCACGCGCTCGCGCCGGAGCGTCATCACGTTCGTCTCGAGGCGCGTCGTGTCGAGGAGGTTCAACAACATCCGCTGGAGACGCCGCACTCCTGCCACGCCGTCCTCGAACGCCTCCCGGACGTCCACGCTCTGGTGCGGTCCGCCGTACTGCTGGACGTACTGGAGCGAGCCGAGCACCGTCATGAGCGGGTTCTTCATGTCGTGGATCAGGAGCTCGTTGAGGCGCGTCTTCATCCGATCGATCGTGAGCTCGCGCGCGATGTCCTCGAGGACGAGCATCCCGTACGGCGCGCCGCCCGACTCGAACGACCGCATCCGGACACGGACGTCGCGTGAGCCGGGGAGGTGGGGCGGGGCGAAGCCATACTCCAGCGTCACGTCGATCGGCTTCACTCCGATCTCGCGCGCGAACCGGTCGCCGAGATCGCGCACCGCCATGCACGGCGCGATCTCCTGGAAGAACGGCCGGCCGAGGACGTTCTCGCGCCGCCGCCCCGAGAGCTCCTCCTCCGTGCGATTGAACACGACGGCGCACCCGGCGCGGTCGAGCACGATGATGCCGACCGGGAGATGGTCGAAGATCTCGCACAAGAACGACGCTGACATCGATAAACCCATTTATACTGATTCAAGTATCGTTCTACCGCACGCGGCCGAGCTCGACGTGGAAACACGTCCCCTTCTCGGCGGCGGACTCCACCGCGATCCTTCCGTCGTGCGCGCGGACGATCCGGTCGGCGATGTAGAGGCCGAGCCCGAGCCCCGCCGATCGGGTGCAGGGGTAGCGCGTCCGCTTGAAGGGGTCGAACAGCGTCGGCAGGAGGGCGGGGTCGATCGGCGGCCCCTGGTTGTAGACGTCGATCGCGACGCCCTGCTCGAACGTCTTCACCGCGACCCGGACGGGATCGGTCGCCGAGCCGTGAGTGACGGCGTTCTCGACGAGGTTCGAGAGCACCTGCTCGAACCGGTCGGCGTCGACGAGCACCTTGCAGTCGTCGGGCGGCGCGCTCGTGCCCTCCGCCGGCTCGGACGTGAGCTCGAAGCGTCGATCGGGGTGCGCGGCGCACGCCTCTTCGATGATCTTCCCGACGATCGGGAGGAGCGGCTGCTCGGACGGCTCGACCGGGATCCCGCCGTTGAAGCGGTCGCGCGTCAGGTCGAGGAGCTGCTCGATCATCCGCTGCATCCGGACCCCGCTCGTGACGATGCGCTCGAGGTTCTTCTGCACGTGGGGCGGCAGGTCCTCGCCGTGCGTGAGCTCCAGCCGCGCGGCCATCAGGATCGTGTGGAGCGGGTTGCGGAGATCGTGGCCCACGATCCCGAGGAGCTCGTCCTTGAACGCGTTGTTCCGCTCCGCGGTCATGCGCGCGTCACACTCGCGCTTCAGGCAATTGCGCAGCGCCTCCTCGATCTCGCTGCGCTCTTGGAGGGAGCTCCGCAGCGCGCTCTCGAGCTCCTTTCGCCGCTGGATCTCGCACTCGAGGAGCTCGGCCCGCCGTCGGAGAAGCGCGACCTGCTTCATGGCCGCCCTTCGGACGATGCGCGCTCGTACGCGACGGTCGGCGCGAGGTGAGGAGCGTCCGCGAGGAGGGCGCGATAGCGTTCGCGCGCTTCGTCGAGCCGCCCGAGGCGCCACTCGGCCTCCGCGACGCCGAGCCGGGCGGGGACGAACGTCGGGCTCTCGGCGAGCGCGCGCTCGTAGAGGCGCTTCGCCTCCACGGGGTCGCCGGCCCGAAGCATCGCGTCGGCCTTGTCGGCGAACGCCTCCGCGAGGGTCCGCGGCGGCGACGTCGCGGGCGCGAGGGCACGCCGCGGCGGCGCGCCGGCTTTGACGACGAACGCCGCGTGCGGCGCGGCGTTCTCCGCCGGGGCGGCGGGCGAGGTGGCGAGCAGCGACGACGACGCGGCCTTCGCTGCGGGGACGTCGGACGCGGAGGACACGGCGGGCGTCCCCTTCGATCGCGGCGGATCGGGCTCGTTCGCGGCGACGCCCGCCGCGATCGCGGCGACGAAAAGCATGACGGCGACGACGCCGCCGAGGACGGCGGGGAGCGACGAAGCGCGACGTTCGCTCGAGCGCGGAGCGGCCGCGGGCGCGGGCGTGACGGCGCCGAAAGGAACGGGGCGCGACGTCGTGGCCGAAGCGGGGCGGAGCGGGGTCGCGTCGCTCGGGTCCAGGATCGTCACGTCGTCGTCGTCCGTGACGTCGACGATGGGCGCGTGCGACGACGGCGGCGGGAGCATCGGCACGGTGGGCGTGAGCTCCGGCGGCGGCAGCGGCGTGCGCGTCATCGCGATCAGCTGGGCGAGCGAAGGCGTGGCCTCGCGCAGAGCGGGCGGCTCCTTGCGCGCGAAGACGGGGTGGTATTTACGCGCGCTCGACGGGACGACCGGCGTCCGCTCCGGCGGCGTGTACCGCGCGACCCGGCGCGTGGGTTTGTCGGAGCGCCCGAGGCGCAGGACCTCGCGCTTCATCTCGACGAGCGTGCGCATCGCCGGGTCGTCGTGGCTCCGCCGGAGCGCCGCGGCGGCGTCGAAGCTGCTCACGCAACGCACGCAGCGGTAGTAGAGCCGATCGTGAACGAGCATCGCCTCGCGAATGCCGCAGAGGTTCTTGCAATCGGGACAAGGGATCATCGTGAGTCTCCTCGGGAGATGAAGCGGAGCTTCATGCGCTGGCCGTGACGCGCGACGAGAGACCGCGCTGCAACCGCTGCTCCATCACGTCGGGCGCGGAGTACGCGCGGCGCGCGCGAAGACGCGAGCGTGGGCATCGTTCGTTCGAGTCCGCACCCGTTGGTTCGAGTCCGCATCAAGGGCACCGCGTGACGATGTGGCCGTCCTCCGTCGCGCACGTGCCGCCGAGGCAGGAGAGGACGACGCACAAGCACAAGGTGCACGACGCGCGCGGGCGGCACTCGTACGTCGCGCCGGGCTCGCTGCCGGTGACGGCGCAGTACTCGGCGTCCGTGCAGACGCGGTATCCACACGTATAGGCGCCCGCCGGCGGGACGCAGCCCTCGCGCGCGACGTCCACGCCGCTCGTCGCCGCCGCGCACGACGACGTGTACGTCGTGCCGTCGCAGCCGCAGACGAGCGAGACGCCAGCCTCGAGGCACGACTTCGGCGTCTCGACGCAGACGCCCACCTGCTCCGACGAGCCGCACGAGCGATCGTCGTAGCGGCAATACGAGCCGGCGGCGCAGGGTCGTACCGCGCTGCACGACGGGTCCGTCGCGGCGTCGGTGTCCACGTCGGCGTCGGCGTCGTTCGCGTCGGCGTCGGCGGCGGCGTCGACGAGCGGCGCGCTCGTGTCCGCGTCGAGAGGAGCGGGCGTGTCCGCTTCCATGGTTGCGCCGTCGTCCACGTCGCCGGCGGCGTCCGCGGGCGGCGGAGTCGCGGAGTCCGAAGTGACGGTCCAGTCGAGGCTGCACGCGACGACGAGCGCGCCGGCGACGAGACCCGAGACGACGAAACGGAAGAGAGGAACGAAACGAAGGTGGCGATGAGGCATGGCTCTTTGCAACGTGTCCGGTGGGTCGATCAGGTGTCCGCCGAGCCGGACAGTGGGAGGCGGCTCTCCGGAGGAGTGGTCTCGAACGATTTCAAGTGCTTCTCGGCGCGTCCGGAGCGGCGTGCCCCATGCACACGTGCCGCTCTCGTGCCCCGCTCTGGTCTCCTCGGGATCGCCGTCTCCCTCGCCGTCGTCGCGTCGTCGCTCGTCGCGCGCGCGTCGCCGGAGGATCCTCGCCTCCTCTACGACCGAGGCAAGACGGCGTACGACGACGGCGACTTCGCCGCCGCCGCGCGCGCGTTCGACCACGCCGACGAGGTCTCCCCCAAGCCCGAGGTCCTCGAGCTCGCGATCGCGTGCGCGGCGCGCGCCGACGATCCCGTGCTCGGGATGTCGCTCGTCGACCGGGCCGAGCGTCGCGCGCTCGACACGCTCGCGTCCGCCGGTCGGCGGATGTTCGCGAGCAAGGTCGGCCGCATCGAGATCGCATGTCCCGGCGTGCTCCGCTGCACGGCGACCGTCGACGGCGATGCGGTCGCGGTCGGCGCTCCGCTCTGGTCACGCGTCGGCGAGCACGCGATCGTCCTCGACGCCGACGGCAACGTGGAGCGCTTCACCGTCGCGGTCGTCGCCGCGCAGGCGACCACCGTCCGCCCTACGCGCGTCCTCCAGGTGCGTCTCCCCGCGAGCCCGAGCCCGATCCTGAGCCCGAGCCCGATCGTCGCCGCGCCGATCGAGCCCCTCCCGCGCCGCGAGGCTCCGTCCTCGAAGCGCCTCCACCCGGCGTGGTTCTTCGGCGCCGCGGGCACCACCGCGCTCGCGCTCACGGCGACCGCGATCTCGGGCGCCGACACGCTCCGACGGCACGCGGACTTCACGCGCGAGCGATCGCGCGTCGATCTCGCGGCGGACGGCGAGGCCGCGCAGGCGCGCACCAACGTCCTCCTCGTCACGACGGTGGGGCTCGCCGTCGTCACGACCGTGATCGGGGTCTTCTTCACGCACTGGCGACGAACTTGACGAGAGGCTTCATGCGATCGGAGTCGAACATCGAGCTGCGCAGCTCGCGTTACCGCATCCTCACGCGCATCGCGAACGGCGGTATGGGCTCGGTCTACATGGCGGCGCAGCACGGCGCGGCCGGCTTTCGCCGCGTCGTCGCGATCAAGCGCGCCTTCCCCCATCTCCTCGAGGACCCGTCGTTCCGGCGGCTGGTCGTGACGGAGGTGCGGCTCGCGTCGCTCGTGCGCCACCCCAACGTCGTCGCGGTCTCCGACGTCGAGGAGAGCGACGGCGAGCTGAGCCTCGTCATGGAATACGTGGAAGGAGGGTCGTTCGCGGACCTCTTGCGAAGCGGCGCGCCGCTGTCGATCCAGCTCGCGCTTCGCGTCGTCCTCGACGCGACGGAGGGGCTCCAGGCGATCCACGTGTGCACGGACGAGGACGGCCGCCCGCTCTCGCTCGTCCATCGTGACATCTCCCCGCAGAACATCCTCGTCGGCGTCGACGGCGTCGCGCGCATCGCCGACTTCGGGATCGCGCAGGCGCGCGAGAGCGGCTCCACCGTGAGCGGTCTCCTGCGGGGGAAGCCCGCGTACATGGCGCCGGAGTACGTCGAGACGAGCATCGCGACGCCCGCGTGCGACGTCTACGCGCTCGCGATCGTCGCGTGGGAGGCCCTCACCGGCCGCCGCCTCTTCCGCGCGGCGACGGACGTCGAGACGCTCGATCGCGCGCGCGCCGCGGTCGTACCGGCGCCGTCGCTCTTCAACCCGGCGGTGACGCCCGAGCTCGACGCGGTCATGCTCCGCGCGCTCGCGCGGGATCCCGCCGCGCGTTACCCGTCCGCGATCGCGTTCGGACAGGCGCTCGCGGCGAGCGTGCCTCCGCTCACCTTGACGACGCGCGCGGAGCTCGGCGCCCATGTCCGCGCGGTGGCGGGGCCGGTGCTCGATCAGCGCCGCGCGTCGCTCACGGAGATCCACACCCTCCCCGCTCCGCCGGAGGAGCTGCGCCCGTCGTGCGCCGAGCTCCCGCCCGTCGTCGAGCACGTTCGACCGCCCGTCGCGACCTCGAGCGGCCGCTCGTGGGCGATCGCGGTCGTGCTCGGGCTCCTCCTCGCGCTCGGGGGCGCGGGGCTGGCGCGGCGGTCCGCGCCGGCGGCGAAGGAGCTCGCCGCCCCGCTCGCGGTCGCGACCTCGGCGCCGCCGATCGCCTCCGCCAGCGTCGCGGCCGCGCCGTCGTCGGCGGCTTCGGCGCCGCCACCGATCGTCCGCCCCGTCGCGACGTCGCGCCCCGCGCCGCGCGCATCCTCACGGCCGGCGCCGCGCGCGACGGCGACGGCCGCGCCGTCGAGCTCCCTCCTCGCGTCCCCGCCACGCCGCGCGCCGGACAACCCGTACGCGCGATGACGGACGTGACGAAACCGATCGAGCGCGCCGCGCAGCCGCCGCTCGGCGCGCGCGTCGTCGTGGTCGGCGCGAAGGCGAGGCCGTCGCCGTTCATGCTCGAGCGCGGGAGCTGCGTCCTCGGCTCCGCGCCGGGCGCGGACATCGTCATCGACGACCGCGCCGTCTCGCGCTCCCACGTCGAGCTCTCGATCGTGAACGGCGGGATCGACGTGCGCGATCTCGGGAGCCGCAACGGCACCTTCTACCTCGGTCAGCGCGTGCAGCACGTCGTCCTCCGGCACGGCGCGAGCCTCACCGTCGGCGCCGCGCGCGTGCTCCTCGAGGCGGACACGGAGAGCTTCGACGACCTGTCCACCGGCGCCGACGAGCTCCGCGGCCTCTTCGGCGCCTCGCCCGCGATGCGCCGGATCTTCGCGATCCTGAAGCGGCTCGAGTCGTCGACGGTGACGGTCCTCGTCCAGGGCGAGTCGGGCGTCGGCAAGGAGCTCGTCGCGCGCGCGCTTCACGCGGGCTCCGGCGTGCCGGGCCCGCTCGTCACCTTCAACTGCGGAGCGATCGCGCGCGAGCTCGTGACGAGCGAGCTGTTCGGCCATCGCCGCGGCGCGTTCACCGGCGCGGTCGACGCGCGGCGCGGCGCGTTCGACGCGGCCGATCGCGGGACGCTCTTCCTCGACGAGGTCGGTGAGCTCCCGCTCGACGCGCAGCCCTCGCTCCTGCGCGCGCTCGAGGCGGGCGAGGTGCGCGCGGTGGGGGCCGACCACGCGACGACGGTGCGCGTGCGTGTCATCGCGGCGACGCACCGCGATCTCGAGCGCGAGGTCCGCGAAGGACGGTTCCGTGAGGACCTCTACTACCGCCTCGCCGTCATCAAGCTCGACGTGCCGCCGCTCCGGGAACGACGCGACGACATCCCGCTCCTCGCGCAGCGGTTCGCGCGCGCGGCCGGCGCCGACCCGCTCCCCGACGACGTGATCGAGAAGCTGAAGGTGCGCGCGTGGCCCGGGAACGCGCGCGAGCTGCGCAACGTCGTGCAGGCGTATTGTGTGCTCGGACGGCTTCCTCCCGGTCCGCGCTCGGCGCCGGTGTCGCTCGACGAGCCGCTCGCGGCGATGGTCGACGTCGCGCGCCCGTACGCGGAGCTGAAGGACGAGCTGCTCGATCGCTTCCAGCGCGTCTATCTCACCGAGCTGCTCACGTACGTGCGCGGCAACCAGACCGCGGCGGCGAAGCTCGCGCGGATGGACCGGACGTACCTCGGCAAGCTCCTCGCGCGCCATCGGATCGGCGCGCCGGTCGAGGACGAATGAGCCTCAGCTCGTGATGCCGTAGCGTTTCAGCTTCTCGTAGAGCGTCGAGCGCGAGACGCCGAGCAGGCTCGCCGCCGCCGACTTCGAGTCGCCGGCGAGCTTGAGGACGCGGATGATGTGCTCGCGCTCGATCCGATCGACCGACTGGCCGCGCGCGTCCTCCAGCCGGAGCGACGCGAGGGACGTGTTGCGCGAGGCGCTGCCCGGCTCGACGAGGTCGGCGGTGATCTCGTCGCCTTCGCACATCATCACCGCGCGTTCGATGACGTTCCTGAGCTCGCGGATGTTGCCCGGCCACGTATGCGTGAGCAGGACGTCGAGCGCCGCCTTCGTCAACGTGCAGGGCCCGCGTCCGAACTCGTGCGAGAAGTGCTCGACGAGCTCGGTCGCGATCGGGTGGATCTCGTCGAGGCGCTCGCGCAGCGGCGGGATGCGGATGATCGTGCCGAGGCGATAGAAGAGATCGGAGCGGAGGATGTTCGCGTCGACGAGCTCGTCGGGGCTGCGGTTCGTCGCGGCGAGGATACGCACGTCGATCGAGCGCTCCTTGTCGGAGCCGACCGGATAGAAGCGGCGCTCCTCGATCGCGCGGAGGAGCTTCGCTTGGAGGTCGAGCCTGAACTCGCCGATCTCGTCGAGGAGGATCGTGCCTCCGTCGGCGGACGCGAGGTAGCCGGCGCGGTCGCGCTTCGCGTCGGTGAAGGCGCCGCGCGTGCTGCCGAAGAGCTCCGCCTCGATCACGTTCGGCGGGATCGCGGCGAGGTTCACGCGGACGAACGGCCCGTCGCGGCGGGCGCTCCGCTCGTGGACGCGCGCGGCGAGGACCTCCTTTCCGACGCCGCTCTCGCCGACGATCAACGCGGACGAGGACGGCGTCGCGGCGACGCGATCGGCGAGGGCGAGCGCCTTCTGCATCGACTCGCTGGTCGGCGCGCGGTGCTTGGCGCGGTACCCCGATCGGCGCGCGGGGGCCTGCCGGTTCGGCCCCGTGCTCTCGAGCGCGACCTCGAGGCGGGCGAGGAGGGCCTTCGCCTCGATCGGCTTCTCGATGAAGTCGGCGGCGCCGAGACGCATCGCCTCCACGGCCGTCTTGATGTCGGCGGTGCCGGAGATGACGAGGGCGAGCGACGGCTCGCTCGACGTCTGGGTCATCGCGAGCACGCTCCGCCAGTCGCCGTCGAAGTGGAGATCGAGGAGGACGATGTCGTACCGAGCCTGCGCGAGCAGCGTCGCTGCGGTGGCGCCGGAGTCGGCGACGTCGACGGAGCCACATCCCCAAGCGCGGAGGTAGCGGCGCAGCGTCGCCGTCACGCTTGGATCGTCATCGACAACGAGAGCACGACGCATGCTGAGAAGCGGCAGCAGATCCCCCATCGTTCGGAACAGGATAGTCCATGCGGAATCCGACGAACACGTGCGTGATCGAGTCCGCAGCCCTCGACTTGGCGTAGCCGTGAAAAGCGACAGAACGCGAGCGGCTCGCGACGGTCTGGCCGTTGCTACGAGGACGCGCGGAGGATCTGACCATGCACGTTTTCGGCAACAGATACGCAATTTTTGGTGGGTTCGTTCTCGTCGCCCTCGCCGCGTGCGGCGACGGCGCGGCGGCGGGCGCGGGCGCGACGGACATGGCGGAGGGGGCGGTGACGTCGCCGTCGTTCGCCGCGGGCGTGTGCGTCTCCGTCGGTACGAAAGGGGGCCTTTCGCACCGCACGTTCTCGCATCCCTCGGGGCCGCCGTCCGCGCCGTCGTGCTCGGCGTCGGCGGTGTACGGGGGCGGGGCGAGCGCGGTGACGGCGTCGCTGCTCGGACGCACGGCGGTCGTGCGCATCGCCGACACGGGCGCGCTCGGGAAGGCCGGCGGGACGCTGGCGGAGGAGCTCGTCGACGCGAAGGTGACGGGGCTGCTCTCGGCGTCGGTGGCGTCGTCGTCGGTGAAGGGAGCTCAAGGCAAGACGCTCGCGCGCTCGGAGATCGCGGACGTCCGACTCGGCGTGGCGGGGCTCACGCTGACGGCGAAGGCGCTCACGACGAACGCACGCGCGACGTGCCGAAACGGCGTCGCGACGCTCGACGGCGACGTGGAGATCGCGGACCTCGCGATCGACGGAGTCCGCGTCGACATCGACGGCCAGCCGAACCAGACGATCGACGTGCGCGGCCTGCTGAAGATCGTCATCAACGAGCGCCGCACCGACGCGACGGGCATCACGGTCAGCGCGCTCCACGTGAAGGTGCTCTCGCTCCTCGAAGCCGCCGACGTCACGATCGCGACCGCCACCGCGACCATCACCTGCCCATGCGACGATCCGCCGAGCAGCAGCAGTAGCAGCAGTAGCAGTAGCAGCAGTGGCGGAAATGGCCCGCCGGGCGACGATTGCGAGGAGCCCGAGCCGCCGCCGCCGCCTCCGCCTCCGCCTCCTCCGCCTCCGGCCGACGACGATTGCGAGGAGCCCGAGCCGCCGCCTCCGGGCCCGGGCGATCGCTGCGACGAGCAACACCCGTGCGGCGCGGGTTTCATCTGCGCCACCGCCGATCTCGTCGTCCGCTGACAGCACGCCCCCCCGCGAGCGCGGTGCGACCGACCGCGCTTCGCAGGCCACACGACGCCGACACGCGCTCGCAACCCTGCGCCGCACGCTGCGACGAGGCCCTCAGACTTGGCTTGTCTTAGCCTTCGTTGCCCCCTTCGTGTCCCGCTCCGTCGCAATCGAGAGCGCGCGAGAACACCCGCACCACCACGAGAGCTCGACGTCACGCAAACCGAAGACGCCATCGCGCGGGACCGGAGACGCCATCGCGCGGGACGTCGGGTGCACCGCAGCGGCTCGCGGAAATCCGAGCACGGGCGCGATGGCGAGCGCGCGGGACGCGCGGTATCGGGAACGCGGGGTCCCGAGGTGCCCAAGCTTCCGCGCGTCGTCGAATCGTGCTCGATGCTTCGGGTCGCCGCGAAGAGCGCGTACGCTCGCACGCGTGACGGTGGCGCGGGTTCTTCGGCTCACAGCGTTTGGCGGCATCGTGCTCGTCGCCATCGTGGCGCCGCGGACGGCAACGATGCCCGCGCTCATCCTGATGCTCGCATCCGGCGTCGCAGTCCCGCTCGGCCTCGCCCTCACGCTCACGCGTCGAAGCAACGCCGCCGCCGACCCGCTCGAGCGCAGGACGCTCGCGCGTCGGAGCGACGACGCCGCCGACCCGCTCGAGCGCAGGACGCTCGCGCGTCGGAGCGACGACGCCGCCGACGGCCCGCTCGGGCGCGGGGTGCTTGCACGCGTGGCGTTGCGTGGGGCGTCGGGGCTTCGTGTCGTTGCGCCGGTTGGGGCGGTGGGAGGTGTGCTTGGATGGCTGGCGGCGCCCGGCTCCGGCCTCGCGATCGCCGGGGCTGCCGCGTACGCGCTCGTCTGCGTGGCGGCGGGAGTGCTCGGGCTCGCGCGCGTGTTGCCCGACCTTCGTGCGCGCGCGGTGCCGGAGCTCGCGATCGATGTCGGGCTCCTCTTCCTCCCCGCGGCGGCGGTGTGGCTCCTCGCGGCGCGCGCGGGGGTGCCGCTCGCCGGGTTCCACGAGCCCGTCGTCACCTTCACCGCCGCCCACTTCCACTTCGCGGGCTTCGCGGCGCCGACGATCCTCGGGCACGTCGGACACCTCGTCGAGGAGAGACCGCGCGCGCTCTACCGCGTCGCGACCGTCGCCGTGTGCGCCGGCGTCCCCCTCACCGCGATCGGCATCGCGACGAACCATACCGTGGAGCAGATCGCCGCCGTCACCGTCGCGCTCGGGATGCTCGCCGCCGCGATCGTGCTCGTCGGCTTCGCCGCGCGCCGCGCGGAGGCGCCGCTCGCGAAGGTGCTCTTCGTCGTGTCGGGCACCACCCTCCTCCTCACGATGACGCTCGCGGCGTGCTTCGCGCTCACCTCCTCGGCGGGGCGCGGCTCGTCGCTGCAAGGGATCGTCCCGCTGCAGACGATGATCGACTACCACGGCGGCGCGAACGCGATCGGGTTCGCGCTGAGCGGCCTGTGCGCGCTCACTCTGCAGCGCCTCCGCGCGCGCGCGACCGCCGTGCCCTGACTCCGAGCAAGCCGAAGCACGCGGCGGCGAAGAACAAGCCGGCCACGGCGGAGGTCTCGAGCTCTCCTCCGATGGCCGCCGCGCTGCACGAGGAGCTGCCCTCGTTCGATGCGGTCGATGCGGTCGATGCCGTCGATGCGGTCGATGCGGTCGGCGCGGACGGCGAATCGCAGAGCTGCGTCCGCGAGAGCTGCGTCATCTCCTCGAGCGCTTGCGGTCCGTAGACGCAAAGCTCCCCGCCGGCGAGGGTGCAGAAGCTCTCGGCAGGACAGCTCGTCAGGATCGTGGGCGCCGCCCCCGTCCCGCACTGCGCGCCCTGACTCTTGAGCACGTCCAGCGTGACGTCGGGGTGGTTGGTCAGTATCTCGGGCATGCCCGAGCGCGATGCATGGAGCGCTCCCGCCTCCACGCGCGCGATCTCGGCGAACGCGCGCCTGCTGCCCGGCGGACCGCGCAACGCTCCACCGTGCGGTGCACACGGCACCTCGGCCGTAGCGCGTGAACGGAGAGCTACGCGCGCCGCGTAGCCTCTGCGCGATCACTCTGCAGCAGCTTCGATCGTCGCGACCGACGCCGGCACCGGAGACGGCGCCGGAGCGACGGGGCGCACCGGGATGCGGCGGCCCTCTTCGAGCTTGCCCTCGAGGACCTTCTGCGGCGGCAGCTGGAGGTCCCACACGAGGCCGACCCAGCTCATCGCCTTGAGCACGTAGAAGGTGAGATCGATCTCCCACCAGAAGAAGCCCTGACGCACCGAGCGCTGGTAGTAGTGGTGGTTGTTGTGCCAGCCCTCGCCCATCGTGACGAGCGCGAGCGCGAGGCTGTTCTTGCTGTCGTCCGTCGTCGCGTAGCGGCGGCGACCCCACCAGTGCGCGAGCGAGTTGATCGCGAAGGTGCCGTGCCAGAGGAGCACCGTCGAGACGAGGAACGCCCAGACGAGCCCGTACCAGCCGGCGATGAAGAAGCTCGCGAACCCCATCATCACCCCCGGGACGAGGTGGTACTTGTTGAGCCAGCGGAGCTCGGGGTAGCGCATCAGATCGGGGATGTTCTTCTCGAGCGTGTCCTCGGTCTCGGTCGAGAGGATCCAGCCGACGTGCGACCACCAGAAGCCGTCCTCGCGGAACGAGTGCGGATCGAGCTTCGTGTCGGAGTGCTTGTGATGGTCGCGGTGATGCGCCGCCCACCAGAGCGCGCCCTTCTGGAGCGACATCTGCGCGAGG
Organism: Labilithrix sp.; assembly: GCA_019637155.1. Lineage (NCBI taxonomy): Bacteria > Pseudomonadati > Myxococcota > Polyangiales > Labilitrichaceae > Labilithrix > Labilithrix sp. The sequence continues at coordinate 323,567 of JAHBWE010000008.1, forward strand.
AACGCGAGACAGAACTGGAACCAGCGGCTCGTCCGGTACGTGCGGTGCGAGAAGTAGCGGTGGTAGCCGCCCGTCACCCCGAACATCCGGATGTAATAGAAGGCGAGGGCGAGCCCGAGGCCCTTCCAGGACCAGCCGAGCATCGCCACACCCACCACGGCGGCCACGTGCACCCCGAAGAACGGCGCGCTCACCAGCCAGCCGTAGTCCCGCTTGTTCATGAATTTACCTTACGGAATGCCGCGTCAGGAATTGGTCACGAGACCGCCACAACTCTTTCATTTCCTGCGCTTACGGGTCGTTCATCCGGTCGATCTTCCGCAGCTCCGGGAACATGAGGGCCCACGCGAGGACGACGAGGCAGGTCCCGATCCCGCCGATCATGACCGCGAGCTCGGGCCCCAGCCACTCCGCGGTCACGCCCGACTCGAACTCGCCGAGGTCGTTCGACGCGCCGATGAACACCATGTTCACCGCGCTCACGCGCCCGCGCATCGCGTCCGGGGTGCGGAGCTGGATGAGGGTCGATCGTACGACGACGCTGACCATGTCCGCCGCGCCGAGGAACGCGAGCGCGCCGAGCGAGAGGAAGAAGCTCCGCGAGCGCCCGAACACGATCGTCGCGACGCCGAAGAGGAAGACGCAGACGAACATCGTGACGCCGGCGCGACGGCGGAGCGGGAAGAACGCGAGCGTGAACGCCGTCAGCGCGGCGCCGACGGCGGGCGCGCTCCGGAGCACGCCGAGGCCCCACGGACCGGTGTGGAGGAAGTCGCGCGCGAAGATGGGGAGGAGCGCGACCGCGCCGCCGAGCAGCACCGCGAAGAGGTCGAGCGAGATCGACCCGAGGATCGGCTTGTCGGACCAGACGTAGCGGATGCCGGCGAAGAGCTCCGCGAGCGTCGCGCGCCCGGTCGGCCGCTCCGCGCGATCGGTCGCGCGATGCCCGATCCCGACCACCGCGAGGACCGCGACGAGCGCGACGCACGCGCAGACGGTGTAGACGATACTCGGCCTGCCGGTGGCGGCGTAGAGGACGCCGCCGATCGACGGGCCCGCGATCATCGCGAGCTGCCACGACGAGGACCCGAGCGCGACCGCGCGCTCGAGGAGCGACTTGTCGACGAGGCTCGGCATGAGCGCCTGCCCCGCGGGGCCGCTGAACGCGCGGATGACGCCGATGACGACGAGCACGCCGTAGATCGGCAGGAGGTTCCGCTGGCCGCTGTGCGCGAGGAGCGCGAGCGCGGCGGCGCACGACGTGAGCCCGACGTTGCAGCAAATGAGGATGACGCGCCGGTCGGCGCGATCGGCGAGCTGACCGCCGGCGAGGGCGAGGAGGAAGTTGGGGAGGAAGATCGCGAGGCCGGAGAGGCCGAGCGCGAGGGGCTGGCCCGAGATCTCGAGGACCTGCCACCCGACCGCGACGCTCAGCATCTGCGCCGCGACGATGAGCGCGAGGCGCGCGACGAGGTAGAGGGTGTAGCGTCGGTTCGCGAGGAGCGCGGCGACGCCCGTGGGGGCTACGGCCAAGGAGCGCCCCTTCTACGGGCACGCCGGGACGGCATCAATGCCGGAGAAGAACTCGTCGCGCATCAGCTCCCAGGCGCGTCGATTCCGCTCCTGCCCCGTGCACTTGAACGGCTTCTCCTCCGGCGTGAGGCGGCGCAGGCGCGCGCGCTGATCGCGGTAGTAGCGGAGCGCGAGCTCGGCCGCGTACTCGCGCACGTCGTTGCCGGGCTGGAACGAGTAGTACGTGCCGCCGCGGACCATCGTGCCGTTCGGCGTGAACGGCCCGAGGCACGCCGTCGTCGCGCCGCATTGCCTCACGATGTCCTTGTAGATGCCGCCGAGCACGGGGAGCGACCACGGCGAGCCCTCGGGCGAGAGGTGCGTGTAGTCGTTGAGGTGGAAGAGCTCGTGGAACAAGGTCTCGCGCACGGCGTCCGCGGACGTGTGGAGCGAGCCGTTGAGGTTCCACGCCACCGTCCAGTCCGACGCGTACGCGCTCGGCGATCGCCCGTTCACCGAGCGCATGAAGCGCAGCGTGATCGGCTTCACGCGATACCGCTTCGACGCGCTCACGATCCCCGCGTCGGCGCCGTAGCGCGCGAGCTCGTCGAAGAACTGATCGAAGTCGCGCATCGCGCCGGCGATCCACTCGAGGTGCTTGCGGTCTGCATGGATCGGCACGGCCGGCTCGATCTTGATCATCCCGCGGTAGCCGCCGTCGATCGTGTGCGCGGGCTCGACGCCGGCGATGACCTTCCACTTCACCCAGAGCTCGTGCGCGACGCTCGCCGCCTTCGTGTCCGGCGCGTACCGCTTGTCGAAGAAGCAGCGGATGCGCGCCTCCGCGCCCATGCTCGTCGGACACGCCGATGACTCGACGCCGAGGACAGGGAGGATCTGATCGACCCCGCGCTCCGGCTCGGGATCGGGCTCGGGTGCTCCGGCCTCCTCGACCGCCACGACCACCGGTGCCGCCGACGCCGACGCGGCGGGCGGCGCCGGCGCGGTCGAGCGTTGCGAGGAGCACCCCGCGACGAGGACGACGACGCAGCCAAGAGCACGCACCGACACGGATCTTAGCCGATGGGTCGGGGGCACAAAAAGTCCGCAACCGCCCGCGGGTGTGGCCGACACGCGGCCACCATGTTCGCTCGTCCCCGCATCGCCGCCTTCCTGTTCTCCCTCCTCGCCACGACCGGCTGTTCCCTGCTCGGACCGGCAGAGGTCGCGACCGCCGCGTCCGCGGAGTGGGGTCCCGGCACGAGCGATCTCCGCAAGGTGACCGCGCTCGTCCGCGTGACGCCGCCGGCGCGGCTGAAGGCGGCGTTCGAGACGGTCGCGGCGCGCACGGACGATCCCGACTACGCGGACTTCCTCCGCATGCACGCGGGCGGCGGCTTCGGGAGCGGCTTCCTCATGGTCCATCACTCGGCCGCGGGCTCGGCGGCGTTCGTCGTCACGAACCGGCACGTGATCGCGGAGTCGGAGGAGGCCGAGGTCTCCTTCGCCGACGGCACGACGTACAAGGGATGCGACGTCGTCTACGCGAGCTCCAAGTACGATCTCGCCGTCGTCGCGCTCCCCGACTCCGCGCTCCGCGCGCTCGGCCCCGGCCTCCGCCCCGCGCCGCGTCCCGCGAGCGATCGCCTCGGCGTCGTCGCCACCGGCTATCCCGGCGTCGCCGGTCGCCCCAGCTTCCAGGTCACCGACGGCAAGGTGTCGAACGCGACGTTCTCGCTCCCCGAGCTCGGGCTCGAAGAGACGTTCGTGCAGCACACCGCGCCGATCGATCCCGGCTCGAGCGGCGGACCGCTCACCGACGAGAGCGGCGCGCTCGTCGGCGTCAACGTGATGCTGATGCGCCAGCGCTCGTCGATGTTCTTCGCGGTGCCGGCCGCCGCCGTCGTCGAGACGGTGCGTCACGCGCACGAGCTCGCGGTGAAGACGCGATCGCCGGAGTGGATGACGGCGGAGCTCGACAAGTCGTGCTCGTCGCTCGCGGCGGAACTCGGCAGCACGACGAAGTCGGAGCGCCTCCTCTCCTTCGTGTCGAACGCGGTCGTCGCGGACCGCGGCATCGAGAGCTACTCGCTCCTCCTCCGCACGCCGCTCGGCTCGAACATCCGGCAGCAGTTCTTCCGCGATCCGATGGACGCGATGCGCCGGAGCGTGATCATCCGGCTCGGCGTTCAGTCGTCGATCGCCGGCGGCGCGACGGGCACGTGCGCGCCGCTCCACCCGAGCGATGCCGCGACGATCGCGGACGGCAAGCCGGTCCGCCGCGCGATCGCGACGAGCAGCGGCCGCGGCGTCGAGGTGGTCTGGACCTTCGAGCACGGCGCGTGGCGCATCGCGGGCGGCGACTTCCACGAGCCCACCGTCGCGGCGGCCGAGCCGGCCCGTCCCGCGAAGCTCGCGAAGCACCAGGGCGCGAAGGTGAAGCCGTGATCGCGCGCGACGTCGCCACCGGCTACATCGGCGTGCTCGTCGTGGCCGCGCTGAGCCTCGGACCGAGCTTCATCACGCACACGGCCGCCGCCAAGATGAGAGCACGCCCGCGCGCATCGACGCCCGCGCCGATCGAGCTCCCGATGCACGCGCACGTCGCCGGCATCTCCGTGCCGGAGCCCGAGCCCGCGCCCGCGCCCGAGCCCGAGCCCGCGGAGCCGGTCGCGAAGCCGAAGCCGCCGCCTCCTCCCAAGAAGAAGGACGAGCTCGCGGAGCGCGAGGCGAACCTCTTGCTGCTCCGCGCCGCCGTCGCGGCGAAGCGCGAAGAGATCGGCGTGTGCCGCCGACCCGGCGGTCCGGAGGGCCGCGGCGAGGCACAGCTCGCGATCGGCGCCGACGGCTCGATCGAGGTCGCGCTCTCCGCGCCGTACGCGAGCACCGCCGTCGGCGCGTGCATCGCGCGCCGCCTCGGCTCGGCGGCGATCCCCTTCACCGGCACCCCGGTCGTCCTCCGCGTCGCGTTCGAGCTGTGAGCTACGGCGAGGTCCCGCGGCTCGCCTTGCAGTCGACCTCGAGGCATCCCTCGAAGCACGCGTCGAAGTGCGTCCGCGCCGACGACGCGCACTGCACGCGGCACCTCGCGGCGCACGTCTGCTTCGCCGCCTCCGCGCTCCGCTTCGCCTCCTCCTCCTTGCGCTTCGCGGCCGCGATCCGCGCCGTCGCGACGCGCGCGCGGCCCGCGTCGACGGCGGCCTCCGCCTCGCGGACGCGCTCGCCGGCTGGGAACGCGCGCACGTACGACGCGACGACGCCGCACGCGACCTCGATCGCGTCGACCCCCGCGGCGTCCCTGCCGCGACACGTCGCGAACGACGGCGCGATGCGCAGCCACGCCGCTTGATCGCGGAGCTTCATGAGCTTCGGCTCCGCGCGCGCGAGGGCGCTCCCCACCTCCGGCGCGTGCGGGCCGTCGGGGTAGTCCTCGAGGTAACGCGTCACCGCCGCGCACGCGTCCGCCGCCATCGGCTCGACGCAGTCCTGCAGGTTGAGCGCGCGCCAGGCATCGGCCTCGCGGCGCACCGCGAGCGATTGGAGCCCGAGGTCTCCGATCGCGCGGCCGCCGACGACGACCTTCGCCGTCGCCGCCTTCAGCGGCAGCTTCGCGTCGGGACCGATCGCGCTCGCGATCGGCACCGTCAACCGGCCGGTCGCGTCGGTCTTGCCCGCGAGCCACCCGACGCGCCCGAGCCGGACCTCGACCTCGGCGTCGGGCAGCGGCTCGCGCGCGCACGCCACGTCGCGCGCGACGCGGCGGCCCTCCGTCTCGATCGTCTCCTTCTCGAAGGTCACCTTCCGCGAGCGCACGAGATCGACGACGGCGGCGCCGCCCATGAAGAGGCCGCCGAGGATCATCGACACGCCCACGACCCGCGACGCGGACATGTCGCTCGACGCGTCCGCCGACTCGGCGAGCACGACGACCCCCGCGAGCCCCACCGCGACGCCGGCGACCGCGAGCCCGACGTCGATCCCCGGCGTCTTGTTCTCGACCCGATGCGCGACGACGCGATCGACGGTCGACCGCTGCCAGACGTCGCACGCCCGGCTCGCCTCCACCGCGAGGCTCTCCCCTTGCGTCGAGAACGTCACGACGCTCCCCTGCGCCGGGACCTCGACCTTGTGCGTATGGACGACCTCTTCCCGGACGAGGATCGGCTCCTTCGGCTCGAAGTGCGCGCACCCCGTGCCGCCGACCAACAGCGCGATCCCAGCGAGCCGAACGCAGGCCATCGTCGCCCACGCTACACGGCAGCGCGAAGGGTCCGCAACCGCACGCGCGCCGCGTCAGTGAGGGGTGCCGCGCGCCTGCGCCTCCGCCGCCTCTTCCATCGCGGCGAATTCTTCCTCGAGCGGGTCGCGTGCGTCGACGCGCACGGCGGCGTCGGGCTGCTTCGCGACGCGCGTCGCCGGCTGCATCGGCGGTGCGCGGAGGCGCGTGCTCGGGCTCACCGCGTTCGGCGCCATCGTCGGCGCGACGGCCTTCGCCGCGCGGCGCTGCCAGTCGGCCGCGACGAAGCGGTAGAGCACGTTGCCCTCGTCGTCGACGTCGATCTTCACGCGGTCCGAGTCCTCCTTCGCGAGCTTCGTGAGGATGTCGTCCGCCTCCTTCGGCGTGATCTGGAGCATCTGCGCGACGTCCCACGCGCGGAGCGTCCCGCCGCGCGTGTTCGCGAGCGCGAAGATCGCCTGGTTCTTCGTCGCGAGCTCGGTGTCGTCCCCCGACTGCTTGAGCGCCCTGCCTCCGCGGAGCAGCGCGTACGCCGCGATCGCGACGACGAGGACGATCGGCGCGTTGATGCCGACGACCCAGCCGGCGGTCGCGCCGAGCGCGGCCATGAGCCCGCCGAGCGCCAGCGCGATCAGGAGCCCGACCACGAGCACGATCCAGCCGAAGACGCGCGCGACGGTGCCGCCGACCTTCGAGGTCTGGCCCGCCATCGTCACGGACGTGTTCGCGAGCGGCATCCGCGGCGCGCCGCACGACGTGCAGTACGCGCTCACACCGCGATAAACGAGAGGCGCATTCTGTCGGCAGTGGGGGCACACGATGCCCCCACAACGTTTCCCCGACTCCCCCTTCCGTCAAGTCAGAGCGTGACGCCTTCGCTCGCCGCCGGCCGCTTGTTCGTGCCGCGCCAGCCGCCGCCGCCGTTTCCGCCGGTGCTCAGGCGGACGAGCTGGGTCGCGCGATCGCGGAGCGATCGGGCCTGGGCGCGGAGGTTCGAGGCCTGGACGCGCTCGCTCGAGGCGCGGACCCGGAGCGCCGACGACCTCGCCGCGATCTCGTCGGCGATCTCGAGGATGCTCTCCTGGTCCGACACGTTCACGAACACCGCCTGATTCCGTAGGACTCGCGCGCGGTTGGCCAGCGTGTCGGCCTCGTTCTCGAAGGTCGACGCGTTTCGATCGCGGGCCGTCGCCGCCGTCTCCATCGCGGTCGCCCGCTCGAAGAGCTGGCTCGCTTCGACCTGGAACGACGCCTGCTGGAGGCCCTGGACCGGCCGCGGCTTCGGCTTCGGGGGCGGAGAAAACTCGACGTTTCCGCCCGTCGGGCAGGCCATCGCCGCCCCGCCGAGCGTGACGCAAGCCATCGTGATCGCACCGAAAATCCATGCCCGCATCGTTCGTGCGCCCATCGAGGAACCTCCCGGAGCCCGTTCGTACGGAGGCCTCGCTGAAAGGATCTGAGCTTTTTGCGCTAGGCTGGCCGGCGTGTCGGTCTGGGGCTTCGGGATCGTCCAGACGCAAGAGCTCGAGCGGGCCGGATCGCGCGTCTTCGAGGAGCTCTGCCTCCTCTTGTCCGAGGCCGCGGGCACGACGCTCCGGCCGGTCGTCGCGCAAGGCCATCGCGACCTCGCCGACTCGGTCGAGAGCGGCGACGTCGCGCTCGCGTGGCTCCCGCCGATCATGTCGATCGAGCTCGAGACGCGCGGGATCACGACCGTGCTCGCGATCCCGGCCCGCAACGGGACGACGACCTACCACTCGGCGCTCATCGTGCGAAAAGGCGGGCCGCGCTCGATCGCGGAGCTCCGCGGCCGGCGCGCGGTCTGGGTCCAGCGCGACAGCGCCGCGGGCTACATCGTCCCGCGGATGAACCTCGCGTCGCAGGGGATCGACGTCCTCCGCTACTTCATGCGCGAGATGTTCGTGCACTCGCACCCGGGCGTCATCGACGCGGTGGTCTCGGGCGAGGCCGACGTCGGCGCGACGTACTGCCATGTCGAGGCCGGGACGAGCCGCGTGATCCGCGGCGCGTGGGTCGACGACGCGGGGCGCCCGCTCCGGCCGATCGAGGTCCTCTCGACCTTCGGGCCGATCCCGAACGACGCGCTCGTCTGCTCGAACGACCTCTCCGCGACCGCTCGCGCCGGCCTCGCGCGCGCGATCCTCGACGCGTCCCCGCGCGTCCGCGACCTCTTCACGAAGCTCCTCGGCTCGGGCGATTTCAGGGTCCCCTCCGCCGCCCACTTCGACTCGCTGAAGCACACGCTCCGCGCCGCCCGCGCGCGCGGCCACGACGCGAACCCCAACTCGAGCCGCATGGCGATCCGGGTCGCGCGGAAGAGCTGAGTCGATCCTCCTCGACAAATCCGAAATCGGTGGCATCGCGTTCGCACCAAGGGACGTAGAGAGCGGCGATGAGGACAAAACTCGGGATCTTCGGGCTGTCGGTCGCGGCGCTTTGCGCCAGTCTTGCGCTCGCCTGCAACAAAGCCTCGGACAAGGACAAGGTCGGCACGACCGAGACGACGTCCGCCGAGATCGAGCCCGCCGCGCCCACGCCGGCGCCGAAGGACGACTACCTCGCCACCGTCCGGCGCGAGCAGCTCGTCCTTCGCGGGCGGCTGGAAGAGGAGATCCGCGCGATCGATCACCAGCTCACCCAGCTCCGCAGGTCCCCGAAGGCGAACGCGACCGCGATCGAAGCGCTCGTGGAGCGCAAGCAGACGCTCGAGGCCGACGCCAACGTCGTCGATCGCGCGGACGAGCGCGGATGGGACGAGCTCAAGGCCACCGTCGAGCACGATCTCGAAGGGCCACCAGAGCCGTGACTTAAGCGCTATCGTGCGAGGCCCCGATGGCCCCGCCGAGCACGTATCCGAAGCCGCAGATCAAGGTCCTCCTCCTCGAGAACGTCCACGCGTCGGCGCACGAGATCTTCGGCGGCGAGGGCTTTCAGGTCGAAGCCGTCCCTCGCTCGATGAAAGAGGAGGAGCTGGTGGAGCGCCTGCAGAGCGGCGTGAACCTCCTCGGCATCCGCAGCAAGACGCGCGTCACGGCGAAGGCGCTCGAGGCCGGCAAGGACCTCCTCTCCGTCGGCGCCTTCTGCATCGGCACGAACCAGATCGACCTCGAGGCCGCGAAGCGCTGCGGCGTCCCCGTCTTCAACGCGCCGTTCAGCAACACGCGCAGCGTCGCCGAGCTCGTCATCTGCGAGGTCATCATGCTGTCGCGTCACCTCGGCGATCGATCGCGCGAGGTGCACGAGGGCAAGTGGCGCAAGATCGCGAAGGGCGCGCACGAGATCCGCGGCAAGACGCTCGGCATCGTCGGCTACGGCCACATCGGCTCGCAGGTCGGCGTGCTCGCCGAGGCGATGGGCATGCGCGTCATCTCGTACGACATCCGCGCGACGCTCCCGATGGGCAACAACCGCCCCGTCGACTCGCTCGAGACGCTGCTCGCGCAGAGCGACTTCGTCACCCTCCACGTCCCCGAGACGCCGCAGACGAAGGGCATGATCGGGATCAAGGAGCTCGAGCTGATGAAGAACGACGCGTCGCTGCTCAACCTGAGCCGCGGCACGGTCGTCGATCTCGACGCGCTCGCCTCCATCATCAAGGCGGGCAAGCTCGGCGGCGCCGCGCTCGACGTGTACCCGGAGGAGCCGGAGGGCAACGAGGACACGTTCTCGAGCGTCGTCTGCGGCTTGCCGAACGTCGTGCTCACGCCGCACATCGGCGGCTCGACCGCGGAGGCGCAGGAGGCGATCGGGCGCGAGGTCGCGAGCACGCTCGTCCGCTACACGAACAGCGGCACCACCGCGGGCTCGGTGAGCTTCCCGCGCGTCGAGCAGCCCAAGCTCCCCGGCGCGCACCGCGTCCTCAACGTTCACCGCAACGTCCCCGGCGTCCTCCGCGACATCAACAAGATCGTCTCCGACCGCAACGCGAACGTCCTCGGCCAGGTCCTCGCGACCGATCCCGACGTCGGCTACCTCGTCATGGACCTCGACAAGGAGGTCGCCAACGACGTGCACACGGCGATCGAGGCGCTCCCGACGTCGATCAAGACGCGGATCCTTTATTAATCACACGGGCCGAGCGGCTCGCAGGTCTTGATCCCCATCATGTCGTAGCCGCCGCATTTCCACTCGCGGCACGTCGTCCCGTCGCAGTCGGCGTTGGTCGTGCAGACGCGGACGCGCGGCAGGGCGGTGATGCAGGTGGGGCGGCACTGCGTCGTGATGAGGCGGCGCGAGCTGATCGGCGAGTCGAAGGCCTCCTCCGCGCAGCACACGCCCGTGTTGCAGTCGGCGCCTTCGTCGCAGCGGAGCACGGTGCCCATGCACGTCGCGCCCGGCTCACGGCACGAATAGCCGAAGCCCTCCACGCAGCAGTCCATCGGCAGGGCGCCGCCGCTCTCGGTCCCGCAGCGATCGTACTGATCCGGGCACGCGACGAAGCCGACGCCCTGCCCCGCGTCGCGACGGACGCTGCCGCCGTCGCGCCGGACGCCGACCGCGCCCGACGACGTGCTGCCCGACGACGTGGCCCCCGACGACGACGAGCGCGCGCCGCCGTCGACGTCCTCCTCCGCGATCGCGCCGCCGCACGCGGCCGCCACGACGAGGGCCGCGGTGACGAACGAGCCGAGCGCGAGCGGGCGAAGCATGCGCGCCACTCTAATACGCCGCGCCGGCGAGGGCACGCCGCACGCCGAGCGACCACAGCGTTCGGTACGTGCAGCCGGAGCAGAGCGTGCCCGCCGTCGCGTCGTGGAGGAGCCCCGACGCGCAGCGCGCCGTCACCGGCGAGCACCACGGACCGCGCAGCTCCGCGGCGGAGTCGAACGCGGCGTCGGCGGCGTCGATGAAGCGCTGCTCGCCCGTGATCTCGAACATCAGCGTCAGCCCGAGCGCGCGGTCGGCGCGGCTCGAGAGCAGGGCGAGCGGCGTCGACTGGAGGACGCCGTCGATCGCGCGCGCCTCGAGGCGGAACACCTCGTCCTTCGTGAGGCGGAAGAGGCGCGTCTTCAGGATCAGCATCGCGAGGTTCGGCGTGTCGCGGATGCCGGGCGCTCCCGGCGCGTAGGCGTACGCGCGCGCCTGGCGGAGCGTGCCTGGGTCGACGAGATCGCCGAACGTCTCGCGCCGGATCGCGGCGTCGATCGCGATCGCGCGATCGCGCCGCGCGCTCCCGAGGAACAAGGTCATCTCCGCGGCGAGGAGCGCGAGGCTCGCCGTCGTCGCGGTCGGCCCGAAGGCGCCGTCGTCGGCGCGCACGAAATCGCCGCTCGCGCGGAGCTCGGCGTCGGCGCGATCGGCGTAGGCCTCGAGCGCGGGGAGGGCCGAGCGATCGCCGCTCGCGATCGCGTGCTCGGCGAGGCCGCGCGCGCTCGCGATCGTCTCGCGCGCGAGCGGCTCTCCGCCGAGGCGATCGAGCGCGCGCGCCTTCGCGGCGTCGGCCGCCTCGCCGCTGCGGGCGAGCCACGCGAGGCCGTAGTGCGGGGCGTCCCCTTCGTCCTCGAGCCAGTCGCCGTCCTCGAACGCGAACGCGCGCGCGTCGTCGCGGAGCGCGTCACGGAGCGCGTCGTGCCGCGACGGCGGCGCCGCCCGCACCGGGAACGTGACCTCGGCGTCGTCGGCGCAAGCTCCTCCCCCCGCGATCATCGAGGCGAACGCGACGACGAGCGCACGCCTCTTCGAGAGCAGCATGGGCCTCAGACCCTAGCCGCTTCGCCGGCGCCGCATCAATGCCCGTGCGGGTCGGAGAAATGACTACGAGCGGGATCGCGGCGCGCTTATCGTTCTCGGCGTGGAACGGACGACGGCGAGACGGCTCCGCGGCTTCGTCCTCGACGGCGCCGAGCCCGTGTACGTGCTCGAGATGCCGAGGTCGTCCGCGTCCGCGGCGTCGGGGCTCTCCGCCGCGGAGCGCGCGGTCGCGGAGCTCGCGGTCGCGGGCCTCTCCAACGCCGCGATCGGCGCGCGGCGCGGGACGTCGGCGCGGACGATCGCGGCGCAGCTCGCGAGCATCTACCGGAAGCTCGGCGTGTCGTCGCGCGCGGAGCTCGTCGTCACGATCGCGCGCGGCGCGGCGGAATGAGCGGCGATCTGATCGGCGTCGTCGAGTCGGCGTATCGCCTCGACGGCACCGACGACGAGTGGCTGCGCGACGTCCTCGAAGCGCTCGCGCCGCTCTACGCGCGCGGCTTCGGGGTCGGCGCGGTCCGCTACCACGCGCGGCGCGGGTGGAGGCTTCGCCGCACGCGCCCCGTCGCCGTCGGCACGTCGCCCGCGATCGCGCACGCGTTCGAGGCGGCGGTGCGCGGGATGCCGCCCTGGCTCGTGAAGCACGCGCTCACGGCGACCCCGCGTGTCGTCACCGCGAGCGAGGCCCTCGCCGAGAACGGCGCGCTGCCCGGGCTCGTCGAGACGTTCTCGCTCCCGTACGGCATCCGCGACATCGTCTGGCTCCGCGCGGCCGAAGACGAGCGGAGCGGCGTGCTCTTCTCCGCCGCCCTCGCGGGCGAGACCGCGCTGACGCCGGGCGAGCGGAGGCGCTGGGGAATGTGCGCGGCGCACGTGAGCGCGGCGCTGCGGCTCCGCGCGAACCTCCACAAGCGCGAGCTCGTCGACGCGGTGCTCGCGGCGGACGGGCGCGTCGTCCACGCCGAGGGCGTCGCGAGGGAGCGGGAGCAGCGCGAAGCCCTCACCGACGCGGCGAAGGCGGTCGATCGCGCGCGCGGGCGCATGCGTCGCATCGCGCCGGACGAGGCGCTCGAGGCATGGCGCGGCCTCGTCGACGGACGCTGGTCGCTCGTCGAGTCGATCGAGTCGGACGGCCGCCGCTACCTCGTGGTGCGGCGCAACGAGCCGTGGCTCCTCGATCCGCGCGCGCTCTCACCCCGTGAACGGCAAGTGGCCACCCACGCCGCGCGCGGTGAGTCGCTGAAGCTCATCGCGTACGAGCTCGGCATCGGCGCCTCGACCGTGGGCTCGCACCTCCAGAGCGCGATGCGGAAGCTCGGCGTCCGCTCGCGCGCGGAGCTCCTGCAGCTCATCCACGCGGCGGACGATCCGTCCGCGGTATAGTCGGGGCATGAAACACTCCCCGCGGTTCGAGGCCCTCTGTGAGGCGGCGCGCAAGAACGTGAGCGAGGTGTCGATCGACGCCGTCGCCGAGCGCATCGCGAAGAACGAATCCTTCCACCTCGTCGACGTGCGCGAGGAGAGCGAGCTCGCGAAGGGCCGCATCAAGACGGCGAAGCACATGGGACGCGGCGTCATCGAGCGCGACCTGGAGAAGGCGATCCCGGAGCTCGACGCCGACATCGTCCTCTACTGCGGGGGCGGCTTCCGCTCCGCGCTCTCCGCCGAGAGCCTGCAGAAAATGGGCTACACGAACGTGAAGTCGATGGCCGGCGGCTGGCGCGCGTGGACCGAAAAAGGCCTGCCGACCGAGGCCTGAGCGGCCCTTCGCGCCCGGAAGCTCGACGGAAGCCGGGCCGGTGGTAAAACGAAGATTGGCCGATGTGCAGGCTCGTCGGGATCGTCGCCTCCGAGGTGAGCGAGTTCGGGTTGGTCTTGAAGGAGGCGCCGCGGAGCCTCGCGCGCCTCTCGCGCGAGCACCCCGACGGCTGGGGCGTCGCCGCGCACGGCGATCCGGAGGCGATGCCGCCGCCGTCGACGCGGTCGCCGCACGAGAACGGCTGGCGCATCCACAAGGGCACGCGCCCCGCGGGCGAGTGCGACCGCTTCCATCAGGTCGCGGCGCGGAGCGTCGGCAACGTGCTCGTCGCGCACGTGCGGCAGAAGACGATCGGCCCCACCCGCATCGAGAACACGCATCCCTTCGTGCAGAGCGGCTGGGTGTTCGCGCACAACGGCACGCTCAAGGACTACGAGTGGATCCGCGAAGCGATCTCGATCGAGCGCCGCGCGCAGCTCCGCGGCGACACCGACAGCGAGGTCCTCTTCGCCTACGTGCTCACGCACCTCGACACCGCGGGCGTCACGCTCACGACCGCAGCGGACCCCGCCGCGCGCGCGGAGGCGACGCGCGTGCTCGACCACGTCGCCGCCGAGATGCGCGCGCGCCAAGCCGGCGCGTTCAACTTCCTCCTCTCCGACGGCGCCTCGCTCTTCGTGCACCGCTTCGGCCGCTCGCTGTTCCTCCTCGAGCGCGGCCCCAGCGATCCGATCCGCACCGAGCGCGACATCGACTCGTCCGCGAGCCTCGAGACGCCATGGACGAAGCGCCGCCACGCCGCCCTCATCGCCTCCGAGCGCCTCACCGACGAGCCATGGCGCGAGCTCCCGGAGGGCACCTTCCTCCGCATCGACCTCCGCCCGAAGCCGACGATCATCGCCGTCAACGCCCCCGATCGCGCGGCTTAGCTCTCTCGGGGGTCCGGGGGCGTCGAAGCGCGCGCCCGCGCGCTGAGAGGGCAGAGCCCTCTCGAACAAGACTCTTAGCGCGGCGCTTCGAAGTTGCGCGCGATCGCGCAGAGGCCGTCGGCGTTGAGGTGGCCCTGCGTGCTTTGCTGGTAGCGCACGTAGTCGGAGTAGTTGCGGAGGGCCTGGGTCGCGGGGGCGCTCGGGTTGACCGCGACGCTGCCGGAGTCGAAGGCGCGGGTGCCCTGCTTCGGCGGCTTGCTCGCGATGCAGGAGCGCCACGGGAGCGCGGCGCCGGCCTTGTCCTTGAAGCTCGTGAAGTCGAGCGTCTCGAGGTCGTCGCTGACGAGCACGCCGTCGGCGTTCGCGGCGACGGCCATCTGATCGAAGAAGAGCTCCGACGCGTCGTGGTCGACCGTGTTCCAGAACGGGTGATCGACGTGGAGCGTGATCTGCGCGACGGTGGCGCCGCTCTCGCGGACCTGCACGCCGCGCTGCGCCTCCTCGCCGTCGAACGGCTTGCCGCGGAGGTCGGTGTTCTGGCAGTTCCGGTACGTCGTCGGCGACTTGAACCCGAGGCGGAAGCGCACGGTGGTGGGGAGCGCCTCCCACGCGTACTCGGGGTTGGAAGACTTGCAGTCGACGCCCTTGAACGTCGCGGTGCCGACGTACAGCACGCTGAGGCCCTTCGCGACCATCTCCGCGTAGTCGGCGTCGGCCGGGCCGTCGAGGTTCGTGTGCTCCGCGCCGGCGGTCGCGGTGACGATGTCGAAGCCGAACGCGTAGCGCGTCGCGGGGTCGAACGCGGCGTTGCCGTCGAGGCTGCCGAAGCGCGCGAGCGTCTGCGCGTTCGGGTCCTTGCCCTCCGCCTCGAGCGTGTGCGCGTGACCATGATCGTGATCGTGATCGTGATCGTGATCGTGATCATGGTCGTTCGCCTGCGCGCGCAGCTGCGGGCGGATGTTGCTCACCGCGCCCGGCTTCGTCATGTCGACCGCCCACGGTCCGCTCGCGCGCGCGACGACGGCGCCGGTCTGCGCCTGATCGGTCGGGCTGAGGTCCGGGTTGTCGGAGAGCGTGATGCTGTCCACCGTGACGAGGATGCGGTCGAACTTCACGTCCCAGCCGTCGACGAACGCGATGTCGTTGTCGGAGGAGGGCGGGAACGCGAAGCCGGTGAGCGCGTTGCCCTCGCCCGAGATCGTGACGGTGAGGTCCGGCGGCGCCGCCGCGTGATCGTGATCGTCCGAGCACGCCACCGCGGCGAGGACGAGGACGGTGGAGCCGAACGCAAAGGTCTTCTTCATGGGGACGTCCATCGAGGTAGTCGATCGCCGAAAAGCTGCAAGGTTTTGATTACTTGCACACTTGACGAGGCGCTGAACCGTCGCCGTTCAGGGACGCCACGTGAAGGCGTAAGCGCCGCCGGTCGCGCCGCGCAAGCCGCCGTAAAGATTCGCGGACGCCGCGTCGCTGCCGTCGTCGGCGAAGCGGACGAGATCGCTGTCGGCGGTGACCGGTTTCAGGTCGGCGAGGTCGACGTTGCCGAACCACGGACGCGGATCGACGTGAAGGATCAGCGAGCCGCCGTCGGTCGGCGTCACGTCGGTCGGGATCGGCGTGACGATGCGCTGGCCGCAGAGCGGGTTCGCGCCGGGCCGCGCGGGATCGGTGCTCCGGTTGGCGCGGTTCTGCCCGATCGTGATCGTGCCTTCGAAGCGCCGCGTGACGCCGTCCTTCGTCGCGGTGCCGCCGACCTCGGCGATCGTGGTGCGGTCCTCCTGCGCGTCGATGCGTCCGCCGGTGAGCCACACCTCTCCCGTCACCGCGCGATCGGCGGTGCCGTTGCCGGAGTACGGGAACGGCTGGAGCTCCGGCTCGAGCACGTCGATGTCGGCGCCGCCCCAGACCTGCGCGACGTAGACGCCGGGGAGGAAACACTCGCGCTCCTGACCGCCCGAGATCGGCACCGATCGATTGAGGTAGAGCGCGCCGACGTGGAGGCGCGCCGAGGTCAGCGTGATCGTCCAGCCGCGACCGTTCACGAAGGTGAGGGCGTGGCCCTGCACGCCGGCCGGCCCGGCCGCGAACGCGCGGAACGTCACGGTCTCCGATCCGGTCGTGCCGATGCACGCGGTCGCGACGGTCGCGACGAGGGCGAGGGCGAGCGCGCGCCGCATCAGGGGCCTCCGAAGCTCACCGCGAGGGTGAGGAAGAGGCCGCGCGGCGCGCCGGCGGTGAAGTGGCGCGCGGGCACGAGCGTGGGCTGCGACTCGTTGCGGAAGTCGGAGGCGTAGTTGAACTCGGAGAGGCGGTAGCGGCGATCGAAGAGGTTCGTCGCGATGAGGCCGACCTCGTAGCTCCGCCACGCGATCGTCGCGGAGGTGTCGAGGGTGAAGATGGTGTTGCTGCGCTCGCCGAACGGGAGCGCGCGGCGACCGACGTACGTGACGCCGGCCGAGATCGCGCCGAAGAGCGGCGTGTCCGCGATCTTCAGCGGGAGGTCGTGGTGGACGGACGTGTCGGAGCGGAGCACGACGTCGGGCACGTAGGGGACGAGGAAGCCGGTGTCGTCGAAGGTCGAGCGCACGAGCGTGAGGTGGGCCGCTTCGTCGAACCACGCGCCGGTCGCGCGCACCGCGCCGACCCATCCCGTGCGCGTCGTCCCGTTCGCGAGGAGCGCGCGGCCGGCGGTCTCGCTGAAGATGAGGTCGCGATCGACGTGCGTCTGGAAGAAGAGCGAGCGCGCGGAGAGCTCGACGTCGTGCACGTCGCGCACGTAGCTGACGCCGACCTCGCCCGCGGTGATGCTCGCGAACGGCGTCGCGAGGTCCTGGTTGATGTACACGGGATCGATCGAGCGGATGCCGCGCCCGAGCGACGCCGACATCGTGAAGCCGGTGAACGGCCCGACGAGGATCGAGCCGCGCGGCAGCACCGCGATCGCGGAGGTCGCGCGCCGTTCGTTCGGGTCGCGGTAGCGGCCGAGGTCCTGCTGCGAGAGGCAGCTCGCGTCGCCGGGCGGGTTGCCGGGCGACGGCTGGCGCACCGTCTTCTGCGCGCAGTTGTCGAGGACGTCGAACGTGACGAGGTCGCCGCGGACGCCGCCGCGGAGGTTGAGCCACGAGAAGGGGCGGAGCCCGACGTCGCCGAAGAGCCCGATGTCGGCGAGGCGCGAGTCGAGATCGGTCTCGGTGCGATAAGGCACCGTCGTGACGGCGTCGATGCGTTGCTGCGTCGAGTGGGTTTTGTCGTGGCGCGCGTAGTAGCCGAGCTCGAGCTCCTGCGGCTGCCCGAGCGCCTTCGTCCGCCAGCGCGCGGAGCCCTTCGCGCCGAAGGTCTGCGAGTCGACGTGGAGATCGAAGAGGTCGCCGCGCTGCGCGTGCGGGCTCTGCTGGGCCTGCTGCACGTCGAGCAAGAACCCGGTGAAGTTCTCGGTCAGGCGCATGTCGCGCATGATGAAGAACACCTGTTGCCGCAGGATCGTATTGCCCGCGGTCTTGGTCTCGAGGTCGGCCCACGTCGAGTAGCGCGCGGAGTCGCCGCCCTGCCGTTTGTCGTAGGTGTCGTAGAAGCCGACCACGTCGCGATCGACGTCGACCGCGCGCAGCACGCCGGCGCTTTTGTAGACGTTCGAGTACGCCTGCGCGCCGGCGCGCCAGGTGCCGCGCGCGCCGAGCTTCCCTTCGTATTGCGCCATCGCGCTCCCGCGCTTCGACGCGCGGTTCTGCCCGAACCCATCCGCGGCGAAGAGCTCCGCCCCCGCGAAGGTGTGGTTGCTCTCGCCGCCGGGGCCCCAGGTGAGCAGCATGCGCTGCGTCCCGAACGAGCCGGTCGTGTACTTCGCGGTGAGCCCCCGCTTCGCGAGCCCGAGCGAGTAGGCGGCGCTCCCGGCGACGGCGAAGTTCCCTTGATGCGGATCGAACGGTCCCTCGACGACGCGAAGCGAGTCGACGAGCTCGGGGATGATGAAGTGGAGGTCGGCGTACCCATTTCCGTGCAGATTCCCCGCTTCGTTGACGGGCACCCCCGCCGCGGTGACCTCGACGTCCTGCCCTTCCCGCGCGTCGAACCCACGAAGGAAGATCTGCTCCGCGTGCCCGTCCCCGCCGGCGTTGGTGAGAAGGATGCCAGGCGCGAGCTTGAGCAGCTCGGTCGCGTTCTGCCGCGGCACCCGCGCAAGCTCCCCAACCCGAAGATTGAAGTCACTCGCCCCCCGCGACGGCAAAAGCGCCCGCCCACGCACCACGACCGCTTCGTCGTCATCGCCCCGCGCGGGGACGGCGGTGGCGGCGGCGGCGGTGGGGGTGGCGGCGGCGGCGGTGACGGCGGCGGCGGGCAGCTCCTCCGCCCCGCGTGTATCCGCCTCGCGCCCCGACGGCGTGCTCGTCCCCGCCGCGCCCCCCTCTCCACGCGTGCGCTCGCCCGCCTCGCGCGACGGCGGCGCGCTCCCCTGCCCGCGTGTGCGTTCGTCCGCCTCTCGTGATGGCGGCGGCGGGGCGGGGTCGTCTGCGCGGGCCGCGCCTGTCGTTGCGACGACGGCGACCGATGCGAGAAGAGAAACGAGCCGGCGGGACACTTGATCGCTTGCTGAACCATTCTCATGATGAAGTATTGAACTTCATTACGGAATTCTCGGTGCACCCTACAAGCACCGCGCCGGCGGTCAAGCCCTCCCACGCGCCACGCACACGTAGCGCTCGGCCTCCATTCGCTTGGCTCCGAGCGCGAGGAGATGCGCGACGAGCAACAGCCAACCGTCACGCCCACGCGCCCGCTCCGTCCGATTTGGCCACGAGCGCGAGACGGGGCGACGAGCAACGGCCAACCGTCGCGCCTACGCGCCGCTCCGTCCGATTGGCGACGAGCGCGAGACGGGGCTCGACGAGCGACGAGCGGCAGCCGTCGCGCCTATGCGCCCGCTCGTTCCGATTTGGCGCCGAGCGCGAGGAGGTGTGCGACGAGAGAGGGTGGGCAGCCGTCTTGTTCGATGAATGTCTTGATCGTCGACCATGCGGGATGGCGCTTCGGCGTTCCCTTCTCCTTTGCCGCCTTCAGCATGCATCCCGAGATGAAGCCGCGCTCGAACGTCACGTGGGTCGACTCGACGAGCGGCGCGATGGGGCCGATCCATTCGCGCTGATGAAGCGCCAGGAGCTCGCGTTCGCGCTTCCGCCGCGCGACGGACGTGGTGCCGCGGGCGCGATCGAGCTGCAGGGTGATGAACTCGCCGCGCGGATCGCCCTCGGCGATGAGGAGGTCGGCGACGACCGCGCGCGGCGCGTCGTCCGCGGGATCGGCCCACACGAGCTCGAGGAGCTCCGCGAGGCTCTCCCGCGTCGCCTTGGCCTGACGTGGAACCGCGAACGCGCGCACGACCGCGTCCACGCAGCCCGCGAAGAGCTCCGTACCGTCCGCCGAATACACGATCGACTCCGCGTGGCCCGCGCCGGCCGAGAGGACGGCGATCGACGCACCGGTCTCGGCGTCCCAGAGGCGGAGCGTTCCGTCCGTCGAGCACGAGGCGACCTGCGTCCCGTCGGGCGCGACCGCGACGCCCTTCACCTCCTTCGTGTGACCGCCGAGGACGAGCAACTCCTTCTGCGCGTCGAGGTCCCAGATCCGCGCGCTCTTGTCCTGCGAAGCCGAGATGACGCGCTTGCCGTCGGGGAAGAACGCGAGACCTTGGATCTTGCCGGTGTGGCCGGTGAGCGTCGCGATCTCGCGTCCCTCCATCGGCGCCCAGAGGTGGATGGACTTGCCGCCGCCGCCCGACACGGCGCGCTTGGCGTCGCCGGTCATCGCGACGAACCACGTCGCGCTCGTCTTCGTCTTCCCCTGCGCGACGACCGCGCCGCGCGCCACGTCCCAGAGCCGCACCGTGTTGTCGCCGCAGTTGCCGGTGAAGAGGTACGCGCCGTCGCCCGACCACGCGAGCGACGCGACGATGCCGTCGAGCGGTCCGAGGACGCGCTCCTCCTTCGCGCCCGGCTCCCAGATGCGGACGGTGCGATCACCGAAACCCGCCGCGATCGCGCCGGCGTGCGAGCTCTCGGCGTACCAGCAGACGACGCGGGCCGGCGACCCGTAGGTCGCTCGTACCGCGCCGGTTCGAGCATCGAGCACCTTCACCTGGTCGATGAACCCGCCGCCCGCGACGACGCCGTCGGCGCCGGCTCGCGAGAGCCCGCTCGCGATCACCTTGCTCGTGACGACACGATGCTTCGCCGGCTCGACGACCTTCTTCGCTTTGGCCATGCAGCCAAGATACTGCCGTCCGCGCGCCGAGGTCGTCAGAGACCGCGCATCGACTCGCGGCGGAGCGGGACGTCGCCGGCGAGCGCCGCGTCGATCACCTCGACGATGCGGGCGCGGTCGCGGGGCAGGCGTCCGCCGAGCGGGAGGTAGTTCGAGGCGTGGTTCGTGCGGAAGAGCGCGTCGCGCGGGCGCGCCTCGTTCACCATCGTGCGGAGCTCGGCGAGGAGCGCCGGGACGGGAGGCACCGCGAAGCGGCCCTTCTTCGCGAGCTTGTCGAGCGGCGTGTCGGGCACGACCGTGACGGTGAGGGCCGAGAAGTACGCCGGATCCATCTTCGTCACGAGGTCCGCCGTCGCGCGCGCGTGCTCCTCGCTCCGCTCCATCGCGACGCCAAGGAGCGCGATGACGCTCAGCTCCATGCCGGCCGCGTGCGCGCGCCGCGCCGCCTCGACGTGCGCCGCCGCGTCGTCCCCCTTCGCGATCCGCTTCAGCGTCGGATCGTCGCCCGACTCCGGGCCGATGTAGAGGAGCGAGAGCCCCGCCGCGCGCAGCGTGCGCAGGTCGTCGTCGCTCTTCGCGAGGACGTTCCGCGCCATCGCGTAGCACGACACGCGGCGCAGGCGCGGGAACGCCGCGCGCGCCCGCTCCAGGATCGCGAGCCAGTGATCGACGTCGAGGACGAGCGCGTCGCCGTCGGCGACGAACAGCTTCTCGACCTGGTCCCCCGCCGCCGCCCCGGCGCGCCCGATGTCCTCGAGCGTCTCCTCGAGCGCACGGACGCGGAACGTCTTGTCGCGGTACATGTCGCAATACGTGCAGTGGTTCCACGAGCAGCCGATCGTCGCCTGCACGATGAGCGCGTCCGCCTCGGACGGCGGACGGTAGAGGCGACCTTCGTAGCGCACGCCCCTGCGTTAGCGACGCCCCGCCGCCGCCGCAAGCAAGCAGGCTCAATGCGAGTGCGCCTGGCCCGTGACGAGCTGCGCGACCATGTGGCGTGGGCCGTGGCGGACGAGCGAGACGGCGACGAGGAGCGCGAGCGCGGCGAGGCACACGATCTCCACCGCGCTCGCCGGCGCGCGCGCGGCGTCATGGAGGTGCTCGACCTGCGTCCGCGGGAGCGCGACGTTCACCGCCCAGCCGATGAGGGTCGGCACCACCAGCATCGCGACGCCGAACCACGCCGCGAGCTTCCGGCCGTGGAGCGCGTCGAGGACGCCGAACGTCGTGAGGTTCAGCGCCGGGCCCGTCAGCAAGAACGCGATCGCCGCGCCCGGCGAGACGCCCTTGTGGAGCAGCACCGCCACGAGCGGCGTCGCGCCCGACGCGCAGAGGTACATCGGCAGACCCAGCGCCGCGAAGACGACGACCTCGAGGTGGGACGAGACGCGGCCCACCGTGTCCGCGTCGAGGAGCGGCTCCGCGAACGCCCCGAGCGCGAGGCCGATCATGATCCACGGCGACGTGTGGTCGACCGTGTCGCCGAGGCCGTAGCGGAGGCCCGCCCAGATCCGCGCCCGGAGCGCGCCGGTCGGCGGCAACGTCGCGATCGGCGGCGGCGCGTCCGCCTCCGCGTCGTCGCGGACGACGCGCGTGACGCCGTAGCCGACCGCGATCGCGGTCACGACCGCCGCGGCGCCGCGCACGAGCGCGAGCTGACCGCCGAGGAGCGACCACGACAAGAGCATCGTCGCGAGGCCGATCTCCGGGGCCGCGACGAGCAGCGTGAGCGCGGCGGCGCGGGGTGCGCCGCGCTCGCGCATCGCGCGATAGAGCGGGAGGACGCCGCACGAGCAGACCGGCAGGAGCGGCCCGACCACCACGCCGCGCAGCGACTGCGTGAAGGGGCCGCCCTTCGCGAGCCAGCCGACGAAGCTGCGCGGGAGGAACGCGTGGAGGAGCCCCGACGCCACGTACGAGACGAGGAGCGCCGGCGCGCTCTCGAGCGCGAGGGTGAGGAACGTCGCGCCCATCCCGATCTCGTGCGCGATGCGCTGCGCGGTCGGGTGGCTCTCCGTCACGACGACGAGGAGCGTGAGCCCGAGCACCGCGCCGACCGCGGGCGCGACCTGCACGTCGCGATGGAGGTGCGGGTCCGCGTCGGCGATCGACGCGCCGCGCGCGTGGTGATGGTGATGGCTCCACGCGACCGAGGGCGGCGCGTGATGGATCACGACGTGGAGGAGCGAGCCCGCGACGACCGCCTGCACGAACGAGAAGACGACGACGCCGGTGCCGTGCACGAGCTCGTCGCCGAAGCGCGAGCCCATCACCGTCGCCCCCGCCACGAGCGCGAGCGCGCCCACCGCCGCCCCGGCGGAGCGGAGGCGCGGGCGGACGAGCCACCAGATCGCGAGCCCCTCCGGCATGCGATGGAGGACGACCGCGAGACCGAGCAGCTCGCTGCCGTGCGCGTGCGCGCTCCCGTGCTCGTCGACGTGCTCGGCGAACGCGGAGCCGTCGAGGAACGCGTGCATCGCGATGCCGAGGAGCGCGAGGACGAGCGCGGGACGATGCTTCGCGGTGTCGCCGCCGTGGACGTGATCGTGATGCGGGTGGTTCTTCCGCTCGAGCAGCATCGGGCCGAAGAGCCCCGCCGCCGCCGCGGCGAACGCCCAGGGCCCGCACGTGAGGAGCGCCTCCGGCAGGATGTGGATGAGGGCGATGCCGCCGATCGTGACGATGACGAAGCCGTCGACGAGCGCGAGGACCCACGACCGCGCGCCCGCGAAGGTGACGATGAGCGGACCGAGCCCGAGCGCGACGATGCTGAGCAGCAGGAGCGACACGCGAGGCCGCGCAGCGTAGCGCAGCTGCCTGTGATGCCGCGACGTCCGTGTTTCGGCTAACCTCGTAGCGTGCGCACGACGCTCGTCCCCGCCCTCCTCGTCATTGCCGCGTGCAGCGAGCCACCGCCGCCCAAGTCGCCGTCGAAGAACAGCGGTGAGGTGCCGGCGAACTCGCTCGACGAAGCGCAGCTCCACGGCACCGCCGCGAAGGAAGAGCCGCCGCCGAACGACCCGAGCCAGCCGCTCACGACGAAGGTCGGCGAGGCCCCGATCGATCCCGACGCGCTCGCGGCGGGCTCGGCGACGACCACGACCACGAGCAGCGCGCCGAGCAAGCCCGCCGGCAAGCCTGGCAAGCCGGAGCCCGCGAGCAAAGGCGCGGTCTCGAAGGCCGAGTGCGACAAGGCGTTCGACAAGTACCTGCAGCTCGAGATGGCGCAGAACCCGCAGCTCAAAGACCTGCCGCCGGAGGTCCTCGAGCAAGTGAAGGAGCAGGGGCGCCAGAAACACGGCGAAGCCCCCTGCACCGCGACCCGTGCACAATACAACTGCGCGATGGCCGCCGGCTCGACCGCCGCCTGGCAGAAGTGCATGAAGTAGCGCTCCGTCCTCCGCGAAAACAGAGCGTTGTCTACCTTGACAGAGGGTCCGCTAAAGCGGATGCTCTTCGGACCTCGTGAAGTCGGTCCGCGAGAGCAGCACCCGCAAGAAGAAGGAAGAGCGCCCGGACGAGGTCACGTCCGAGCGCCGCATCCCCGCGTCGACGGGCGGATCGCCGCTGAAGGAGCCGCTCGTTAAGGAGGAGTGGGCGTACCCGACGGCCGAAGGCGGCGACGTCGCCGACCTCGCGCCGGTCGTCGGCGGCAACCTGCGGCGCCTCCGCATCCGCCGCGGCCTCTCGCTCGAGAAGCTCGCGCAGCGCTCCGGCGTGAGCCGCGCGATGCTGGGACAGATCGAGCTCGGCCAGAGCGCGCCCACGATCAACGTCCTCTGGAAGATCGCGCGGGCGCTCGACGTCACCTTCGCGACGCTCATCCAGGCGCGGGAGGCCGGCGGCACCACCGTCCTCAAGAAGGCCGCCGCCAAGGTGCTCACCAGCCACGGCGGCCACTTCAGCTCGCGCGCGCTCTTCCCGTTCGACGGGCCGCGGCGCGCCGAGTTCTACGAGCTGCGGCTCTCTGCC
The DNA here is from genome assembly GCA_019637155.1 of Labilithrix sp. Taxonomy (NCBI): domain Bacteria; kingdom Pseudomonadati; phylum Myxococcota; order Polyangiales; family Labilitrichaceae; genus Labilithrix; species Labilithrix sp. The sequence goes on from JAHBWE010000008.1 coordinate 347,940, forward strand.
GGAGCGACCGAAGCGGCCGACGCGCACGCGCCCGGCACGGTGGAGAACCTCGTCGTCGTGGAGGGCCAGCTCGAGCTGCTCGTCGAGCGCCCCGGCCACGCGGAGACGCACCGCCTCGACGCCGGCGACGCGATCGTCTTCGAGGCCGACTGCCCTCACTCGTACATCAGCGTTGGCGGACGCGACTGCCTCATGTATCTCGTCATGACGTACGCCGAGCAGACGGACTGAGCCGAGCGCGTAGGACTGCCGAGGGAGGAGGGCCGCGTGATGACGTCTTTCGCCGAGAGGATCCGAAGCGAGCTCTCCGACTACAAGCTCGAGAAGGACGTCCTCGTGCACATCGACGAGTGGCTGAAGGCCGACAAGGACTTCAACACGTGGTTCCTCGTCACGACGAAGCGCGCCCTCGCCGACGACGAGCTCATGGCGCTCCTCGACGGGTACCGCGAGTCGCAGGAGATCATCGAAGCGGCGTGGGCCGACTTCGCCGACCGGCGCGACGACACGATGCTGCGCGAGGCGATCACGCAGTCGATCCACCGGATGAAGCTGCTCCAGAACGACCTGTGATCGCGTGACGACCTACGAAGCGCTCCGTGTCATCGCGACGACGAGCTGCCCGCAGTGCCGCGCGATGGTCGCGCTCGTCTTCGACGCGCGGACGATCCGGCCGGCGTGAGCGCGCTCAGCTCGCGACGCCGAGGCGGCGGAGGAGCGCGTTCACGTCGGGATCGCGGCCGAGGAAGGAGCGGTAGAGCGCGGCCGGGTCCTCGGTGTCGCCGCGCGCGAGGATCGACTTGCGGAACGCGTCGCCGACCTCGCGGCTCAGGATGCCGGCCTCGCGGAAGCGGCCGAACGCGTCGGCCTCGAGGACCTCGGACCACTGGTACGAGTAGTAGCCCGCGGCGTAGCCGTACGCGGCGCCGAAGAGGTGCGAGAAGCTCGCGAGCATCGCGTACTCCGCGGGGAGCGGCACCGGCGAGAACTTCGCGAACACGTCGCGCGCGTAGGTCATCACGTCGCCGTGCTTCGCCGCGTCGTACTCGGTGTGGAGGAGCAGGTCGACGGTCGAGAACCCGAGCTGGCGCACGAGCGCGTTCGCGGCGCGGTACGTGCGCGCGCGCAGCATGCGGTCCTTCACGTCGTCGGGGATCGGCGCGCCGGTCTCGTGGTGGCGCGCGAAGCGATCGAGCGCGTCACGCTCCCACGTCCAGTTCTCCATGATCATCGACGGGAGCTCGACGAAGTCGGAGACGACGCGCGTGCCGGCCATCGAGCGGATCGCGACCTCGGAGAGGAGGTGATGCATCATGTGGCCGAACTCGTGGAACAGCGTCTCGACCTCGCGGTGGTTGAGGAGCGCCTGCTGCCCCGGCTTCCGCGGCGGCGTCACGTTGCACACGATGACGGCGACGTTCTCGCGCTCGTCCTTCGTGCCGGGAAGGCGATCGATGACGCCGCCCATCCACGCGCCGTCGCGCTTCGTCTCGCGCGGGAAGAGATCGAGGTAGAACGCGCCGAGGCGGCGGCCGTCGTGATCGAGCACCGCCCACGCGGTCGCGTCCTCGTGCCAGACCGGGGCCGCCGTATCGCGAGCGATCTTCACGCCGTAGATCTGCTCCGCGATCTCGAAGAGGCCGGCGAGGAGGCGATCGAGCGGGTGGTACGGCCGCAGCGTCTCTTCGTCGAACGCGTAGAGCGCGCGGCGCTGCTTCTCCGCCCAGTAGGCGACGTCCCACGGCGCGAGCGGCTCCTTCTGCCCTCCTTCGCGCGCGAACTTGGCGAGCTCCTCGTTCTCGCGCGCGAAGGCCGGCGCGAGCTTGTCCTTCAGCATCGTCACGAACGCGAGCGCGTCTTTCCCCGTTTTCGCCATTCGGTCGTCGATCGCGAGATCGGCGAAATGGGCGAACCCGAGGAGGCGCGCCTTCTCGTGCCGGAGCGCGAGCACCTGGCGGATGACGGGGCGGTTGTCCCACTGCCCCGACGAGGCCCGCGTCACGTTCGCGCGGTAGAGCGCCTCGCGCAGCGCGCGGTCGTCGGCGAACGAGAGGACCGGCCCGTACGACGGCGCCTGGAGCGTGAAGCGCCACCCGCTCTTCCCCTTGTCCTTCGCCGACGCGGCCGCGGCCTCGACCGCGCCCTCGGGCAACCCGGAGAGCTTCTTCTCGTCCGTGACGATCACCTCGAACGCCGCCGTCGCGTCGACGACGTTCTGCGCGAACTTGAGCGTCTGCTCCGAGAGCGCGACGTCAATCTCCGCGAGGCGCGCCTTCCCCGCCTCGTCGAGCTCGGCGCCGTTGCGGCGGAAGTCGGCGAGCGTCTTTTTGAGGAAGCGCGCGCGGCCGGGATCGTACTTCGACGGCTCGTCGGTCGCGGCGAGGTCGCGCATCGCGCGGTAGAGCGGCTCGGAGAGCATGATCTTGCTCCCGAACGCGCTGACCTTGGGGAGGATCTTGTTGTAGGCCGCGCGCATCTCGGGCGTGCCGTCGACGGCCTCGAGGTGGCTCGCGACGTTCATCGCGTAGTCGAGGTCGCTCGTGGCGAGGTCGAGCGCGCCGAGCGTCGCGTCGTAGGTGCGCGGCGCGTCATGGATCGCGTCGAGCCGCGCCTGCGCGCGCGCGAGCAGCTCGTCGACCGCCGACTCGACGTGCTCCGCGCGAACCTCGTGCCAGGGAACGGGAACGTGAATGCTCGCCAGCGGATTCGACGTGTGCGCCATTGAGCTACCAACATAGCCTGTGCTTGTGCGTTTGGCAGAGGCGGGTACGCTGGACCATGCCATCGGTCACGGCACAGGTCGTGAATCCGGCGCAGAAAGAGGATTGAGTCTTGAATTTCCGCCGTGGTCGAGCCGCTGCCGAACGCATGACCGAGCGTCGCCGACGCGAAGACGAGGCACCGCGCCTCGCTGCCGTCGCACCGGATCTTGCTTCGCTGAAGCTCGAGATCAACGAAACGCGCGGGGGGGTTGGCATTCCGGACGCTGCACACATCAAGCGCGTGGTCGTCGAGCACGCGCCCGCTCTCTTCTTGATCCCGTGCGGCGAGAGCTCCTGCCGCGAAGGCGAGCACGACATCACGCGCGCGGTGCTCCGTGGGATCGAGCAAAAAATGACGACTTACGAGGGCGACGACCCGTGCTCCGGCCAGACCGGCAGCGCGCCTTGCACGCGCACCCTCATGTTCGTTGCGCACGCGACATATAAGTAACGTTGCCAAACCAATAAACCGCGCCCACGTTCGTCTATAGCCGACCGAGGAATGGGGGACGCCGCGTCGGCGTCTCCCTATTCGGAGGAGGCAACGAACGCGGCAAGATGACCTTCGCGGTACCCTTCATCAACCCACATCCGGCTCCTGGTGAAATGCAGTTCGATCCGCGGGAGGCCGGACGCGTGGTCGCCAGCGTCCTCCTCGCCGCACCTGTCACGCCGCAGCTCGTCAAACAAGCCAACGACGCGCTCGTCCGCCTCCAGCTCGCGCCGCTGAGCGAGCGCGACTCGGTCGTCTCCACCCCCGAGGAGCTCGCCGGCCTCATCCCTCCGCACCTGCGCGACGCGCTCGCCGATCTCTGTCTCGAGATCGCCGGGAACGATCAGGTCCGTCGCCGTGTCGCACTCGCCTATGTGCACCTCTGGGGCCGCCAGCACTCGAACCAGCACGCCAGCGAGCACCCCCGCGCGGCACACCTGGGTGAGAAGGTGGCGCGGGCCGTGATTGGGCAGCTCCCGCAGCACCAGAACGGCGGGCACATCGCCCCCGACGCGGAGCGGCCGGTGCAGGAGAGCGCGTACCGCGGGCGCGGCCCCGACGGTCGCCCCCGCAGCGCGCCGCCCCCGCTCCCGGTCGATCCGCTCCGCGTTCGCGTGCAGCGCATCGCGAAGGAGATGGACGCCGTCATCCACGCGATCGACCGCGTCGTCATCGGCAAGCGCGACGTCGTCGCGCGCGTGCTCGTCGCGATGGCGGCGCGCGGTCACGTGCTCTTCGTCGACATCCCCGGCGTCGGCAAGACGCTCCTGTGCAAGACGATCGCGAGCGCGCTCGGCATCGGCTACGGCCGCGTGCAGCTCACGCCCGACCTGATGCCGATGGACGTGACCGGATCGACGACCTACGACCCGCAGGCGGCGAAGTTCCACTTCCGCCCCGGCCCCGTCTTCACGAACATCCTCCTCGCCGACGAGATCAACCGCGCGACGCCGAAGACGCAGTCCGCGCTCCTCGAGGTGATGGAGGAGCGCACCGTCACGATCGACGGGACGACGCACAAGATGGCGGACCCGTTCCAGGTCCTCGCGACGATGAACCCGTTCGATCACGACGGCACGTACCCGCTCCCCGCCGCGCAGATCGACCGCTTCATGAGCCTCCTCGAGCTCGGCGTGCCCTCGATCGACGACGAGATCCGCGTCCTCGACACGCACCTCGCCGAGTCGCACGGCGCCGCGCCGATCGCCCCGGTCGTCACGAGCGAGACCTTCGTCGAGTGGCAGCGCACGGTCCCGCAGATCCACGCGTCGCCCGACGTGAAGCGCGCGGCGGTCCTCTACATCGACGCGCTCCGCAAGACCGTGCCGAGCGGCAACTCGGTCAGCCCGCGCGCCACGATCGCGTGGATGCGCTGCGCGCAGGCCCGCGCGATGCTCGCGGGCCGCGAGTTCGTCACGGTGGAAGACCTCCTCGACGTCGCGCCGGAGGTCCTCCGTCATCGCCTGTGGATCTCGCCCCCCGAGATCCGCGATCGCCTCCGCGCGCTCTCCACGCCTCGCTGAAGTACCACCATGGCCAAGCGCACCTTCCGCATCGCCTCTCTGTTCGTGCCGCAGATGCTGGCATGGATCGTCGCGCTCAACGCTCCGCACCGTGACGAGCTCACGCGCGCGGTCTCGCTCGCGCTCGGCCCGATCTGGATGGCGATGGCGGGCGCGCTCCTCCTCCGCACGATCGCGCTCGTCGTCGCGCAGCGGAAGGACCCCGACGCCGCGCGGATCGACGTCGCCGAGCGGGTGGACGTCCTCACGTCGTCGGGGGCCGCGCTCGCGTGGTTCTCGTCGTTCGCGGTCATGGGCGCGGTCTCGATCGGCTGGGCGAGCCTCGGCGTCATCGGCGTGCTCGGGACCGGCGTGCTCGACCTCGTCGTCCTCTACGCGCTCGCCGTCCTCGGCAACGGCGATCCGATCCGCGGCGGCGTCGTCACGCGCAAGCTCACGCCCGAGAGCGTGACGGAGGGCGACGACGTCATCGAGGAGATCGCGTTCAGCGACGTCCGCATCCCGATCGGCTACCGCCTCTTCGTCACCGGTCGCGTCGGTCCGCGCTGGGCGACGTCTCGTCACGTCCTCGAGGCGACCGACTCCGAGTCGGACGTCGTCCTCGAGAGCGAGGTCGGCCCCGCCGTGCGCGGCGAGCACGACGCGGAGCCGCTCGAGGTCTGGCTCGAGGACACGTTCGGCCTCTGCCGCTCCGCGATCGGCCACGTCGCGCCGGCGCGCGTCACCGTGCTCCCGAAGGTGCGCAGCGTCGACAAGAAGCAAGCCCTCCTCGGCGAGGGCCTCGGCGCGCGCGTCGCGAAGCCGAAGAAGCGCCTCCCGACCGAGGGCAACATGGACCTCCGCGAGTACCGCCAGGGCGACGACGTGCGCCGCATCCACTGGCAGCGCTCGCTCGCGACCGGTCAGGTCGTCGTGCGCGTGCCGGACGAGATCCCGCCCGATCGCCCGAAGGTCCGCCTCGTCCTCGACACGTATTTCCCCGACGCGTTCGCGCTCTCGTGCGACGCGCCGGCCGAGACGCTCGACGCGCTCGTCGCGGTGTGGCTCGGCGTGGCGCGCGCGCTGGTCGAGAAGGGCGTCCGCGTGACGCTCGTCACCGCCGCGCACCAGAACGGCCAGGTGATCCCGAAGCGCCTCGAGATGACGCGCCGGTCCGCCGCGCAGGCGCAGGCCCTCGGCGCGCACGTGACGTGGCAGGGCGCGATCCAGACGCACGAGCTCTTCACCGACGAGGCTACGTTCGTCGTCTCGCACGGCGTGCACTGCTTCCCGCCGAACGATCCGAAGTTCAAGTGGATCGTCGTCGTCCCCGGCGAGGTCACCGTTCCGATGTGGACGCTCCCGCCGGCGGGGCGCGCGCCCTTCCCGCTCGGTCACCCCGAGAACCGCTGGTCGCATCGCACCGAGGAGGTGCGGAAGATCGCGATCGCGCGGATGGACCACGAGCGCGCGATGCGGGCGATGCACACGAACGTCGCGCCGCCGCCGCCAGGCAGCTTCATCGCCGTCCCGGCCGGCGACGAGATCCGACTGGAGGCGGTGCGATGAGCAAGCGCCAGGAGCGCCCGCAGGCGGTCGGGACCGGCACCGCGCCCCTCCTCTACTGGCTCGCCGTCGTGTCCGGCCTCGCCGGCCTCACGATGCTGCGGCTCGACGACGTCGACAAGGTCGTCCCGATCTGGTTCGGCAGCATCGTCGGCGTCGCGCTCGGACAGCTGCTCGGCGTCCTCCGCGTCCGCATGTGGACGATCATCGTCGCGATCCTCGCGATGTGCTGGTTCCTCGGGCCGGGCGTCTACTTCACCCTCGTCGCGCTCTTCGGCCCGGGAACGCCCCCCGAGATCGCGTTCATGGCGCTCTTGCCGGCGTTCGTCTGCGGGTACGCCTCGCTCACCGAGCGCGGCGGCCTCCTCGCGTTCTGGTTCCCGGCGATGCTGTGGATGCTCGTCATCCTCGAAGGCGAGGCGCCGGGCTCGTTCGCGCCGCGCGGCTCGCTCCCGCTCGTCCTCGGGCTCGCCGCGCTCTTCATCGCGTTCCTCCGCGCGCGCGAGTCGCGCCGGGTCGCGCTCTGGAAGACGTACGGCACGGTCGGCCTCGCGACGCCGGCGCCGCGGATGGTGCTCCGCGCGTCGCCCGCGCGCGGCGTGGCGCAGCTCGCGTGGACCGCGCTCATCGGCGGCGGCGCGCTCCTCCTCACCGCCTGGATCGCGCCGAAGCTCTGGGAGAAGGACAAGGAGCTCCATCGCCGCGCGGTCATCGCCGCGAGCGCGCCGCTCCCCGCCCCGCGTCGCGGCGACGACGGCCTGCCGTGCTGCCCCGACGATCACGTCGCGGAGTCGTCGAAGATCCGCGAGTACATGCCGCTCCGCAGCAGCCGCGAAGAGGCGCGGAAGCGGCGCCGCGACGAAGAGCTCGCGATGACGTGCTCGTACTGCGCGCCGCCTCCGACGAAGGAGCAGCTCTGGTACGCGGAGGGCCCCGGCGTCGGGATCCGCTCGATGGACGGCGCGGTGTACCGTGACGACGACTGGCTCCGCGCGGGCTACGGCCACGGGTACGGCGGGTACGACTACAGCGCGTCGAACGCCTATGCGGCGGCGGTCGGCAACGACGGGTGGGTCGACCACTCGTACACGGGCATCCCGAGCGGCTACCCGCTGCCGAGCTACGCCCCGCCGCCGCGCGTCGAGGCGCCGCCTCCGCCTCCTCCCCGCGATCCGATCGTGGACGAGGCGGTGAAGTCGGCGAAGAAGAAGCCCGTCGTCGCGAAGAAGGCGCCGACTCCGACCGTGACGCCGGTCACGACGCCGGCGCCTCCGCCGCCGAAGCCCACCGTCGCCGCCACCCCGCCTCCTCCGCCGCCGCCGGTGCAGACCGCGACTCCGCCGCCGGCGCCCGAGCCGCAAGCGTCGGTCCCGGCGCCGCCGGACGCGCCGTTCCCGTGGGGCTGGCTCTTCCCGTTCATGGCGGGCGGGCTCGTGCTCCCGGTCGCGAGCCGCGTGACGCGCCGGGCGGTGACGCTCCGTCACCTCGCGCGGCCGTTCTGGAGGGAGTCGGTGGAGCAGCGCATCTCGAACCACTGGCAGCGGATGCTCGTCGGCCTCCGCGACGCGGGCATCCAGATGCGGAAGAACGAGCAGCCGGGCGCGTTCGCGACGCGCATCGGCATCCCCGGGATGAAGGAGTGCGCCGAGATCCTCGAGCGCGTCCGTCACGGCGTGCGGATCGAGGACGAGGACCTCGCCACGATGCACAAGAGCGCCGACGCCGCGGTCGCCGTGTCGCGGAGCCGCGCCGGGCTCGTCGGTCGTGTCGCCGCCTCCTTCCGCTGGCCGCTCGTTTGATCTAGATCGCGTTCCCGATGGGAACACATGCGTTTCAGGCCGAGGTTGGGCGGGTCCTGTCGCTCGTCATCAACTCGCTCTACTCGAACAAGGAGATCTTCCTCCGCGAGCTCGTCTCGAACGCGTCGGACGCGCTCGACAAGCTCCGCTTCCGCGCGCTGACGGAGCCAGGCCTCCTCGAAGGAGAGCCGCAGCTCGTCATCCGCCTCCGCGCGGACAAGGACAATAAGGTCCTCGTCATCGAGGACACCGGCGTCGGCATGACGGAGGCGGAGCTGGTCGAGAACCTCGGCACCGTCGCGCGCTCCGGCACGGCGGAGTTCCTCAAGAAGCTCGAAGAAGGAGCGAAGAAGGACGTCAACGTCATCGGCCAGTTCGGGGTCGGCTTCTACAGCGCGTACCTCGTCGCCGATCGGGTCGAGGTCGTCTCGCGCGCGGCGGGGACCGAAAAGGCCTGGAAGTGGACCTCCACCGGCAAGGACACCTTCGAGGTCGAGCCCGCCGAGAAGACGACCCGCGGCACGGAGCTCCATCTCCACCTCAAAGACGAGCACGGGGAGATGCTCGAAGACTGGCGCCTCCGCGAGCTCGTCCAGCGCTATTCGGATTACGTCGCTTATCCGATCGAGCTGGAGGACAAAGACGGTAAACGCGAGACCATCAATCAGGGCCGCGCCCTCTGGCAGCGCCCGAAGTCCGAAATCACGGACGAGCAATACGAGGAGCTCTACAAGCACCTCACCCACGCCTGGGACAAGCCCGTCGCGCGCACGCACTTCCGAGTCGAGGGCACGCAGGAGTTCGTCGGCCTCTTCTGGCTGCCGCAAGATCCGCCCTTCGACCTCGACGATCCGCGCAAGCAGCACGGCGTCCGTCTCTTCGTGAAGCGCATCCTCGTGATGGAGGACTGCGAGGCGATCCTCCCGCAGTGGCTCCGCTTCATGCGCGGCCTCGTCGACTCGGACGATCTCCCGCTCAACGTGTCGCGCGAGCTCCTCCAGGAGTCCTCGTCGCTCCGCACGATCAAGAAGCAGGTGACGAAGCGCGTGCTCGATCTCCTCGACGAGGTCGCGAAGGACAAGCCCGAGGACTACGCGAAGTTCTGGGAGTCGTTCGGCCGCATCCTGAAGGAGGGCCTCGCGGTCGATCCCGAATGGAAAGAGCGCGTCGCGAAGCTGACGCGCTGGCCCTCCACCCACGGCGCCGATCTCGTCTCCCTCGACGACTACGTCGGCCGGATGAAGGAGGGCCAGGACGCGATCTACTGGGTCGCGGGCGAGTCGAAGGCCGCGCTCGAGGGCTCGCCCCACCTCGAGGCGCTCCGCGCGCGCGGCTACGAGGTGCTCCTCCTCACCGACGCGGTCGACACGTGGGCGGCGGAGGGCCTCCGCGAGCACGGCGGCAAGAAGCTCGTCAACGCGATGCGCGCCGACGTGAAGCTCCCCGACGACGAGGAGACGAAGAAGAAGACGGAGGAGGCCACGAAGGAGATCGAGCCGCTCGTCGCGGCGGCGAAGAAGCTCCTCGAGGGCAAGGTGAAGGAGGTCCTTGTCTCGAGCCGCCTCCGCGAATCGCCCGCGTGCCTCTCGCTCACCGGCGCCGCGATGCCGGCGCACCTCGAGAAGCTCCTCGCCCGCTCGGGGAAGGAGGTGCCGAAGGGCCAGCGCAGCTTCGAGCTCAACCCGACCCATCCGGCGGTGACGGCGCTCGCGGCCCTCGCCGCGAAGGACCCGAACGATCCGAAGCTCGCCGACTGGGTCACGCTCCTCTACGAGCAGTCCCTCGTCGCCGAGGGCAGCCCGGTAGAGGACCCGAACGGCTTCGCCCGCCGCGTCACCGCGCTGCTGACGCAGGCGATCGGCTGAGCACGAGCGTCAGAACGGCAATCGCAGGACGCCATCGGCGTCCTCGCCGACGATCCTTGGCTCGATTTGCTCGATCGCTCGATCCATCGCTCAACGGGCGACTCGCCGGGCGGGCTCGCGCGCGTATGTTCTCGGCGTGGAACGGCATCTCGCGTGGGAAGGAACCTTCAACGTCCGCGACCTCGGCGGCCTCGGGCGCGTTCGGCGGGGCGCGCTCGTCCGCGGCGACTCGAGCGGTGGGCTCTCGGCGGCGGGGTGGGCGGCGCTCGAGGCGCACGGCGTCCGCACCGTCGTCGACCTCCGCAACGACGACGAATGCAGCGCGGACCTCGCGCGTCCGGCGAGCGTCGGGTACGTCCGGCTCCCGCTCGACGGCATGGACGACCGCGGCTTCTGGGACGTCTGGCAGAACGGACCGCAGTTCGGGACGCCGCTCTATTACCAACCTCACCTCGAGCACTTCCCCGAGCGGAGCGCCGCGGTCCTCCGCGCGATCGCGAACGCGCCGCCGGGCGGGGTGTTCTTCCACTGCGCGCGCGGCCGCGACCGCACCGGACAGATCGCGATGCTGGTCCTCGCGGTGCTCGGCGTATCCGCCGACGAGATCGCGGCGGACTACGTCGAGAGCTACGCGCGCGTGACCACGATGCAGTCCGCCCGCGGCGAGCCCGACGAAGGCAAGGCGCTCCGCGCACACATGACGACGCAAGGCACCGACGCACCGACCGTGCTCCGCCGCATCCTCGCGACCCTCGACGTCGAGGCCACACTGAAACGCGGCGGCGCCACCGACGCCGACTTCACCACCCTCCGCACCCGCGCGCTCGGTTGACCCTCAGCTCCGTAGCTTCGCCTTGCCGTGGCTTGCGAGGGTGAAGGCGATGAGCTTGTAGAGGAGGCGGGCGCCGACGTTGCCGTCCCACTCGTCGTCCGCGTCGGCGAGGTTCGGCGCGACCTCGTTGAGATCGAAGCCGACGATGCGCTTGTCCGCGCGCACGACCTCGCGGATGACCGCGATCGCCTCCGCGAGCTCGAGGCCGCCTGGGACCGGCGTGCCGGTGTGCGGGCAGTAGCGCGGATCGAGGCCGTCGATGTCGAACGAGATCCAGACGTGGTTCGGGAGCGCGGCCGCGATCTCGCGCGCGATCGGGCCGAACGGCTCGCCCTCCATCTTCCGCCGCGCGAGGTCGCGGTCGTAGAACACCTGCACGCGATCGCCCTGCGCCTCGCAGTAGGTGACCTCCGCCTCGCAGACGTCGCGGATGCCGACCTGCACGAGCTTCTTCACCTCCGGCACGTCCTCGAGGACGTTGAACATGATCGACGCGTGCGAGTGGGTGAAGCCCTCGTAAGCCTCGCGCGTGTCGGAGTGCGCGTCGAAGTGGAGGACGCCGAAGTCCTTCTCGCGCTTCGCCAGCGCACGCAGCGCGCCCCACGGCACCGAGTGGTCGCCGCCCACGACGCCCACGATCTTCCCCTTCGCGAGGAGGTCCGCGACCTCCGCCTCGACGTGCGCGTTGACCTTCTTCGAGAGGCCGTTCACGAGCGCGAGCGCAGACTGCAGCTCCGCGTCGCCGGCGACGTCGCCGCCGGCCTCGATGACGCGCGCCGCCGCGGCCTTGCCCTCCTCGTTCCACGACACGACCTCAGCCGGGAGCGGCCGCATGAAGATGCCGTGCTCGTACGGCCGGTCGACATCGAGATCGAAGAGGTCGACCTGCGCGCTCGCCTCGAGGATGACGCGCGGCCCCTCCGCCGCACCTCCACCGTACGAGGTCGTCGCCTCCCACGGGACCGGGACGAGGACGACGAGCGCCTGCTCCTCCGTATGCGGGAGGCCAAAAATCCCAGCGCCCGGCCTCGCCGGCGCGTTTGGATCGAAAGACATGGCGCGTCATTAGCACGCGAAGAACAGAATCGACGCTGCCGACTTTCCATCCGCCGAGCCCGCTCGATACGATTTCGCTCATCGATGCTTGTTCAACATCGGGGGCTTTGCCCCCGATACCCCCGCCCCAGACACGGCCCTCGCGCTTCGCGCTCGGGGCGCTGCGCGGCCGCTTCTGGGGCCCTCGTCCTTGCCCTCGGTCTCGTGGTCTCGGTCTTCGTCGGCGGGTGCACGAAGAAGGAGACGTCGGCGCACGAGTCGGCGCACGCGGGCGCGAACATCGCCGCGAAGAGCGCGCAGCAGGTCGAGCCCGCCGCCGCGACGCCCGCCGAGGCGCAGCGCGCGGTCGCCGACGCCGGACCGCCGCCGCCGTCGACGCGCTTCGTCGGACGCTGGGTGAAAGAAGGCGCCGGCATGCGCTGCAGCTGGTCGGGCTGCTACGTGGTCGGCCGCTTCACCGGCACCGGCGTCTCCGCGCGCATCAAGGACGAAGGCTTCAACCTGCTCCAGGTCATCGTCGACGGCGAATTCAAGAAGGTGCTCCGCCTCGACAAGTCGAAGGGCGAGACGAGCTACGTCCTCGCCGAGGCGCTCCCCGACGGCGTCCACGAGGTCGCGATCCACAAGCGGACCGAGTCCAAGGTCGGCGAGCTCGTCTTCCACGGCTTCGAGCCGAAGGACGGGAAGATGGTCCCCGGCGCGCCGCCGCCGGAGCGGCGCATCGAGACGCTCGGCGACTCGATCACGACCGGCTACGGCAACGAGGGCCCCGGCGCCGCTTGCGGCTACGTGAACAGCGAGCAAAACGAATATCTGACGTACGGCGCGATCGCGGCGCGCAACCTGAATGCCGATCACTCCACCATCGCGTGGTCCGGCAAGACGCAATACGAGATGCGCGTCTACTTCGATAAATCCCTCCCCGGAACGCGCGAGACCGAGGGCCCCAAATGGGATTTTTCGCAATGGCAGCCCCACGTCGTCGTCCTCAACGTCGGGACGAACGACTTCGCCAACATCGACCCCGGCGAGGCGCGGTTCGTGCGCCAGTACCTGGAGCTCATGAAGACGGTGCGCGCCGCCTATCCGCAGGCGTTCGTCGTCATCGCGCTCGGCTCGATGCTCAGCGACGTCTACCCCGAGAACCGGCGGAACCTCACCCAGGCGCGGAAGTACTTCAAGACGGTCGTCGCGAAGCTGAGAGAGTCGAGCGAGACCAACTTCGACTTCCTCGAGTTCCCTGAGCAGAGCCACACCGACGGCCTCGGCTGCGGGTTCCACCCCAGCCTCAAGACGCACAAGCTGATGGCCGATCGCCTGACCGCGTTCATCAAGGAGAAGGTCGGATGGTGAGGCGCCTCTTCCCCGCCCTCCTCTTCCCCGCCGTCCTCCTCCTCGCCGCGTGCTCGTCGAAGAGCAAGGCCGAGGGGGCGCGCGACGCCGAGGCCGACGCCGCGACGACGGTCACCGTCGCGGTGGTCGACGCCGGCCCGCCGCCGGCGGAGGCGAAGGCGGCAGAGACGAAGCCCGACGCGCCTCCGGACGACGTCACCGCCTACGTGCGCGCCCACCTCCCGAAGGGCGGCAGCGTCCTCGCCGGCGATCCGCCGAAGATCACGCACGAGGTCCAGCCCGGCGACCACGCGCAGTCGCTCGCGAACGCGTACCTCGAGCTCACCGAGGTCTACCGCGTCGAGGAGCTGACCGCGCTCCTCGCGAAGAAGCGCCTCGCGCCCGGCTCCACGATCGAGATCCCCTCCCCCATCCGCGCGGTCCCGCGCGATCCGAAGGAGGAGCGGCTCGGATGGCCCGAGGACAAGGTCCTCAAGGGCGTGTTCGTCACCGGCGCGTGGGCGAGCATCAAGTGGGCCGACACGGTCGACAAGGTCGCGGACCACGGACTCAACGCGATCGTCCTCGACGGCAAGGACTACGACGGCTACGTGAACTACCCGTCGAAGGCGAAGATCGCGGTCGAGAGCGGCGCGATCCGCGCGACGAACATCCCGAACCTCGTGCGCGCGGTCCGCTACGCGCACTGGCACGGCGTCCGCGTCATCTTCCGTATTCCGTGCTTCCACGACCCCTGGGCCGACAAGCACCTCCCCGACTCCCGACTATCCATCCGCTACACCCCGACCGGCAAACCGATTCACATCGACTGGATCGACCCCACCCTGCCGGAGGCGCAGGACTACGCGATCGAGATCGCGAAAGAGGGAATCGAGGCCGGCGTCGACGAGGTGCAGCTCGACTACGTCCGATTCCCGGTCCACGTCACGCAGAAGGTCGCGGTCCTCCCCGATCCGAGCGAGCGCTCGAAGATCATGCGCGACTTCGTCAAGCGCGTCGCCGCCGTCACGCACGCGGACGGCGTGAAGCTCTCGCTCGACTTCTTCGGCGTGACCGCGACCGGCATTCAGGAGGACATCGACAAGCTCGGACAGGACATTCCGACGGTGGCGCCGGAGGCGGACGCGATCAGCCTGATGAGCTATCCGTCCCACTACGGAAAAGGCTATTTGGGATTCTCGAACCCGGCCGATCACGTCGAGATCATCGGCATCGGCAACCGCGCCGCGCTCGAGAAGCTGAAGCCGACCGGCGCGAAGACGATCTTCCGCACCTGGCTCCAGGCGTTCCCGCAGGGCGTCACGCGCTACGACTCCGCCTACCTCCTCGGGCAGGCGAAGTCGGCGGAGACCTCCGGCGGCGTCGGCTGGCTGATGTGGAGCCCCGGCTGCCAGTACGATCAGGTCTGGATGGGCTGGCCGTCGATCAAGGCGAAGAAGTAGCCTCGATGAAGCGCCGATGAAGCCGTGCGTCTTCTGCCGCATCCTCGCGGGCGAGCTCCCCGCGCACGTCGTGCTCGACGACGACGTCGTGCTCGCGTTCCTCGACACGACGCCGCTCTTCCACGGCCACGTGCTCGTCGTCCCGCGCGCGCACGTCGTCACGCTCCCGGAGCTCGAGGCCGGCGTCGTCGGTCCGTTCTTCGAGCGCGTGCAGCGCATCGCGCGCGCGATGCCGGGCGCGCTCGCGGCGGAGGGCACGTTCGTCGCGATGAACAACGCCGTGAGCCAGAGCGTCCCGCACCTGCACTGCCACGTCGTCCCGCGGACGAAGGGCGACGGCTTGAAGGGGTTCTTCTGGCCGCGGAAGAAGTACGCCGGCGACGAAGAGATGTCTGAAATCGCGGCCAAGCTCCGCGCGGCGCTCTGAGATTCCGCGCACTTGGCGCCATCGTTTCCGCGGAGGAAACGCGCCTTTCCCGCGCGCCGGCTGGCGCCGAACACCGGGCCGCGTCAAAAGCACCCCGCCATGACGTTCCGCAGCTCCTTCCTCCTCGTCGCGATCCTCGCTCTCGCCGGCTGCAGCACCGCCGCCGAAGCCGAAGAGCCCACCGCGGCCGCCTCCGCCGACGCCGTCGTCTCGAACGACATCCTCGAGCGGACGATCCTCAAGGGGAAGGTCGCCGTCGGCGAGACCTCGAAGGTCGCGTACGAGCCCGACCTCTACCGGCAGGCGCAGATCGACGGCGTGCCCTACCTCGCGTGGGAGATCGTCTCGCCGGCGAGCGCCTTCGACACCGCGACGATCACGGTCGGCGTGGTCGGCGACTTCCCCGGCGATCCGGACGTCCTCGTCGTCGACGCCAGCTTCGCCGTCCTCGGCGAGGCGCGCGGCACCGCGACCGAGCTCGGCGACGAGGCGACGCTCACGATCGACGCGAGCAAGGGCGCGAAGTTCGTCCTCGTGCGCGACATGCACTGGGTCGCGCCGATGGAGTTCGACATCACCCTCGCGCGCTGAGCGCGCCGGCCGTTGCTGCCGTCACGCCGTCACGGCGGCGAGCACTTCGACTTGCCCTTCGAGCCCGTGGGGCAGCCGGGGACGCTTTCGCCGTCCGTCGTGCAGAGGATGGCGGGGGCCTTCGGTCCCTCTCCCTCCGTCTTGCAGACGCTGCCGGTCGGGCACTGGCTCCCCTCCGCGATCGCGGTCTCCGAGCTCGTGCCGTCGCCGGTGCACTTGTAGCCGCCCTTCGTCTTGTCGGTGAAGCAGTACCAGCCTTCCTTGCGGTAGGCGCAGCCGTCGGGGGTGCAGGTCTTGTCCTCGCAATAGAGGTCGACGTCCGTCTTGCACTGGAGGTCCCACTCCTTCGTGCAGCAGTAGGGATCCTTCTTGCAGACGTTCTCGACACACTTGCTCGGCAGGCCGCAGCGCGGACCGAGCGGGCCGCCGACCTCGCAGATGTCGTGGTCGCACTTGCCGTTGTCCTCGATCGGCCCGCTGACCTCGGCGCAGCGGCTCAGGATGTTCGAGCACGGCGCGCAGATGCCATAGCTGCCCGCCACGTTCTGGCAGTACATGTGGATCTTGCGGTCGTTCGGGCCGAACGCCTTGTCGAGGAGGATCGCCGACGCGATCGACCCGATCGGCCCGAAGATGTCACCCGCGACCTGATCGATGCTGATGTCGGTGCAGTCCGTGTCCTCTTTGCAGGGGACGCAGAGCCCGCACGACTTGTCGAAGAGCTCGACGTTCGCGCAGGCGTTGAGGGTGTAGTTGATGTTGCCGTCCTTGATGACGCCGAGGCCGGTCGCGTCGCGCAGGATCTTGCCGACGTTGATGTCGATGCTCTGCCCCGCGCAGTTCGCGTCGGTGGAGCACGTCTGCGTCACGCGGCTGAACGGATCGGGGAGCACGATGGTGCCTTTGCCGAGGTCCTCGCAGCCCACCGCCGGCCCCACGCACACGCCCTCGCCGCCGTTGACCGGGAGCTTGCAGTCCGTCGTGCCGGTGCAGCCCGCGCAATTGCCCTCTACGGTGCAATTCGAAGTACCGGGCCGCGTGCCGAGGCCGCACTGTTTGACGCACGTGCCGTGCTGGAGATCGCACTTGTCGCCGTTCGCGCACGGCTTGGTCGACGAGCACTCCGCGCAGACGTGGTTGTTGCACGCGCGCGCCGGCTTCGCGTCGGTCCCGCACTCGCCGCAGTCCGCGTCGTCCTTGCATTCGGCCGGGCACTTCGGCACGCAGGTGCCGTCGGTCTTGCACACGTCGGTCGACTGACAGTTCGTCGTGTTGGTCGGCGAGCACCCCACGCACTTGTTGGTCGCCTCGTCGCAGACGCGGAACTTCGGCCCGCACGCGCCGCAGTCCGCGGTGTTCTTGCACGTGATGGTCGGGACCCCGTTCGCGTCCTCGTCGCACGACACGCCGTTGCCGACGCAGTTGCCGTACTTCGTGCACTTCTGTCCGTTGCCGCAGGCCTTGTTGCCGGCCTCGGGCCCACACGCGATGCAGCGGTGCTCGCTCTGGAGACACACCGTCTGCCCTTCGCCGCAGTCCTGACAGTCGCGATCGCGATCGCAGTTGTTGAGGAGACAGATCGTGTCGTTGCTTCCGTCGCCGTCGCCGCCGCTCGTGCCGTCGCCTCCGTCGCGGTTCCTCCCGTTGAACCCGCTCGGCGGGTCTTCGCTGCACCCAGGCGCGGCGGTGACGAGGAGCGCAAGGCCCGCGAACGTAACGGTGAGGAAGCGAGCAGCGTTCATCCGCCGAGTATACCGAGGAAGGTCGCGCCCTTCGCCTGCTAGCCCCAGATTGAGACGATACGGTGGCGCATGGATCGAACGTGATCCGACGCGGGGCATCCTTCATTTGCACACATCCTCCGTTGGCCAGCCGCCACGATGGCGAGATTCATGGCGAGAAGCG
Source organism: Labilithrix sp. (assembly GCA_019637155.1). Classification (NCBI taxonomy): domain Bacteria; kingdom Pseudomonadati; phylum Myxococcota; order Polyangiales; family Labilitrichaceae; genus Labilithrix; species Labilithrix sp. Next base: position 365,533 of record JAHBWE010000008.1, read on the forward strand.
AGACACCCCCGATCATGAGCGCACTGCTCCTCGACAGGCGACCTTGCGAGGGCTCGCGATGAGCCCCCTTGATCGCATAGTCGCGATGCGCGACTCAGCGAGGGCGTGACGGTGGACAAGCCGAAGGGCCGCGCGACTGCCCCGCTCGGAAGATCAAGCTCTCGCCGCGCTGAAACTACGCTAAGACGCGCCGGGTGCTGAGCCGCCGGATCCCCGACAAGAACATCTGGGTGATCTACGCCGCGATCCTGCTCCTCGGGATCGCGTATGGGCTCTCCATCGCCGTCCTCGCGATTCACCTCGATCGGCATCACATCCCGAAGATGGCGATGGGGGGGCTCGCCGCTGCGTTCGCGTTCGGGATCATCTCGTTCTCGATTCCGGCGGGGTGGGTCGTGCGGCGGTGGGGGACGAAGCGCACGCTGCTTGGTGCGCTCGCGGGGTACGCCGTGTGCGTCGCGAGCTTTCCGTTTCTCGGGTCGACGGAGCTCCTCTCCGGAGCGCGCTTCTTCGACGGCGCGTTCTCCGCCGGCATCTGGGTCGCGGCGGAGACCGCCCTCTTGCAGCGTTCGAGCTCGAGCAACAAGGCGTTCGTGATGAGCCTCTACGCGATCTCGATCGCGATCGGCTACGTCGTCGGGCCGCTCCTCGCGCGCCTCCTCGTCGCCTTCGCCGACACGCCGGGCGCGTTCATCGGCGCCGGGTTCCTCACCGTGAGCGCCGCGCTCGTCGTGCTCTTCCGCTTCGAGAGCATGAAGGACGCCGTGCCCGCCGCGCGCGCCGCCGACGACGACGAGCCGGCCTCGACCGACGCACGCCTCTCCGCCCTCGGCGTCGTCTGGCGCACGAAGACCTCGTGCCTCGGGACCTTCACGTACGGCTACTTCCAGTCGAGCGTCGTTCTGTTCCTCCCGCTCTTCCTCATCGAGGACAAACACGTCCAGGCCGAGAAGACGATCCTCATCACCGCGTTCTTCGCGCTCGGCATGTTGACGACGACCACCATCGCCGCCCGCCTCGGCGATCGGCACGGGCACCTCCTCGTCATGCGCGTCCTCGGCGCGATCGGCGGCACGATGGTCGCGAGCTTCGTCCTCCTCTCGTCGTTCGAGGTGATGTGCGTCGCCGTCTTCATCGCCGGCGGCACGCTCGCCGCGATCTCGCCGGTGAGCCTCGCGCTCCAGGGCGTGATCATGCCGCGCCACGAGCTCGAGCGCGCGAACGCCTTCTACAACGCCGCGTACGCCGCGGGAATGTTGATCGGTCCGCCGATCTCGGGCGCGATCTTCACGCGGATGGGCGGCGCGCCGATGCTCGTGCACCTCGCCGGCCTCTGGGCCGTCTTCGTCGCGTTCACCGCCGTCTTCGCGAACGACGATCCGCACCGCGCGCGCAGGAGATTCGTCGCGTCCGCGAATCCGGGTTAACGTGAGACGGTGTCGGGGAGCACGGTCGAGTCGCGGATCGCGGATCTGCTGAAGCGCGGCTCGCGCGACGAGCAGCTCGCGAGCCTGTGCGCGCTCGGTCGCGAGCTCCTCGCGCGAGAAGACGCCGACGGCGCGCTCGTGGTGGCCGATCGCGCGGTCCGCTTCGACGGGCGCTCCCCAGCAGCGTGGACGCTCCGCGGCGAGGTGCTCGCGAAGAAGAACCGCGCCGGCGAGGCGGTCGGCTGCTTCGATCGCGCGCTCGCCGCCGATCCCGCCAACGTCGCGGCGCTCGTGGGGAAGGCGGACCTCCTCGTCAGGCTCGGCTCGCCCGCGGAGGCGCTCGAGCAATACGAGGAGGCGGTGAAGCTCTGCCCGGAGGTGGGGCATCTGTGGTTGAACCGAGCGCGCTCGCTCGAGAGCGCAGGACGCGAGCAGGAGGCGCTCGAGTCGATCGATCGCGCCCTCACCCTCGGCGACGCGCCGGCCACGTGGCTCACGCGCGGCAACCTCCTCGCGAAGATGGGCCGCGACGAGGATGCCAAGACGAGCTTCGCGCGCGCGGTGGAGCTCGACGGTGGGGCGGTCGACGCGTGGCACGCGCTCGCGTTGGTGTCCGCGAAGCTGGAGGACACCGAGGGCGCCAAGCGCGCCTGCCATCGGCTGCTCGAGGCGGCGAAGGACGACGATCCGCGCGTCTCCGCGATCCGGTCGCTCCTCTTTCAGCTCGATCGGCACGGCCCGCAGCCGCCGCAGCTGCGCCGCCCGCCCCACCGCATCTCGAGCTCGCGCATGCGCCGCGTGTCGCGATCGATCAAGGCGGTCGACGTCCCGCTCGAGAGCGGCGCCATCGTCGAGCCCGCGGCGGAGAGCGACGGCGACTACGAGGACACGCTCGCCGAGCTGATCAGCGCCGACGCCCTCCATCGCGCGGGCCGCCACATCGAGGCGCTGCGGAAGGTGGAGTCGCTCGTGAAGACGGCGCCGAAGGAGGCGAACGGCTGGGTGCTCCGCGCGCGCATCCTCCTCGCGCTCGGCAAGCCGGAGGTCGCCGCGAAGAGCATCGAGGACGCGCTCGCGCTCGACGACCGCTCGGTCCCCGCGTGGAAGCTCGCCGCGCGCGCGTTCGCGGACGCGAAGAAGTACGACCGCGCCCTCGACGCCGTCGCGCACGCGGAACGTCTCGCGCCGAACGACGGTGAGGTGCATCGCCTCCGCGGCGATTGCCTCGTCGCGGCCGATCGCCACACCGAAGCGGTCTACGCGTTCGAGAAGGCGGTGCACTACGGCGCGGGCGACGCCGAGAGCTGGCTCGCGCTGGGCCGCATGCTCCGCCTCTTGCGACGCGCGACCGCGGCGAAGGAGCCGCTCGAGAAGGCCCGCGATCTCGCCGACGCCGCCGGTCGCTCCGACCTCGCCGCCGAGGCACGGAGCCTCCTCGCCCGCCTCGGCTGACACGGCCGCACGCCCGCACGGAGAGCCTCCTCGCGCGCCTCGGCTGACACGCGCCGCACGCCCGCGCGAGCCGCGACGCGTTCGACCACCGCGCGGAGCCGCAGCGCCGCTGAATGCTCGCGTTCGAATCGCGCGGGGCCGCAATGCCGCGAGCGCTTCGCGTTCGGGCCTCCGGCTCGCGGCCGAGGCACGTGCTGCATCGAACGTCGCCGCTCTCGGCTAAGCTTGGACGGCGCATGCGCGTGCTCTCTTCCTCTCTCTGTCTTGGCGCGGCGGGCGCCGCGCTCGCGGCCGCGGCGGCGTGCACGGAGCATCTGCCGCGCGCGTTCGACGACGCGCCGATCACGGGCGTGGACGGCTCGACGAACGACGGCGCGCCGGGCGACGGCGGCGACGACGACGACGGCGCGGCGCAGGTAGACGGCGGGGCCGACGCGAGCGACGGCGCGGTCGATCCCCCCACGTGTTTCCCCGCGGACGAGCCGAGCATCGATTTCGAGCCGGTGACGACGGCGCAGCTGAGCGCGCCGGTAGAGGTCGTCCTCCAAGGCACGCACCTCTACGTGCTCGAACAGGGCGGCCGCGTGCTCCGCGTGAACGACGACGGCGCCACGGTGGGTGTCGTGCTCGACGTCTCGAGCAAGATCGTCGCCGGCGGCGAGGCGGGCCTCCTCGGCGTCGCGTTCCACCCGCAGTTCGCGACGAACGGCTTCGTCTACCTCTACTACACGATCCCCACCACGGTGCAGCCGCCGCCGCCGGGCGTCGTGTTCGACTCCGTGCTCGTGCGTTATCGCTCGAACGACGGCGGCCTCTCGCTCGATCCGAGCAGCGAGAAGCGGATCATGACCGTGCCGCAGCCGTATTCGAACCACAACGGCGGGACGATCGCGTTCGGCAACGACGGCTTCCTCTATTGGGGCCTCGGCGACGGCGGATCGGGCGGCGACCCGCTCGGCCACGGCCAGAACGAGGAGACGCTCCTCGGCAAGATGCTGCGGATCGACGTCGACGGTGGCGATCCGTACGCCATCCCGCCGACGAACCCGTTCGCGAACGACACGAGCGGCACGAAGCGGCGCGAGATCTACGCCCTCGGTCTCCGCAATCCTTACCGCTGGCGCTTCGACCCACCTACCGGCGACCTCTGGGTCGGCGACGTCGGCCAGGGCACACGCGAGGAGATCGACAAGGTCACGCTCGGCGGCAACTACGGCTGGAACGCCCGCGAGGGCAAGGTCTGCTATGGCGCGACGACGTGCGACTCGAGCGGCCTCATCGATCCCGTCGTCGACCATCCGCGGAGCGAAGCGACGTCCATCACCGGGGGCGTGGTGTATCGCGGCGCCGGCGTTCCGCTCCTCAATGGCAACTACGTGTATGGCGATTTCGGCCGCCGTACGTACTTCGCAATCCCACCGGACGATCCGGCGCCAACGCCGGTAAAGATCCTCCACGATGGCGATCGCTACTTTCCGAGCGCCTTTGCTCTCGACGCGACGGGCGAGATCGTCATTACCGACTACAGCGGCGGCGGCCTCCTCCGACTCATCGCGGGCCGCGTGTGCCCATAAAGGCGCCGCGTCACCTCGAATACGTGCGCTGTGCCGTCCACCCCACCTCGAGGCGTGGGCCGTTCACCATTCCCGCGCGGTCGCGCAGCTCATCCGCGACAGCGGAGCGGCCGGCTTCGCCTTCGTGACGGGCCCGGCCGCAAGCAAGGAGGACTCGCCGCTCGCCGCCCGGCTCGCGCTCGAGTACGCCGCGCGGCGCCTCGGGTGAGGTGACGTCCCATGCGGCAGCGACGACCGCGGTCTCAACCACCATCGGGGTGGTGAAGCCGGCGCTCGCTCTCTCGCATCCGACGCTGACGACGGGGACATATGCTCTTCGCGCGAAGCCGGAGGACGCGCTCCGTCGATCGAGCGACGAGTGCCGGAAAATCGATCGGCTCTCCTTGAATATGAGCGCACGTTCCGTAAGCTTGAAGAGTCTCTCGTGATCACGCCGAGAGACTCAGAGACGGGACGCGCGCCCTGCGCCCCGTAGCGACCGGTCGCGTGAAGTAGGACGACCGATGAGCGACGCCACCAACGAGATCCCCGAGCCGAAGAACGACGCACCCGCCTCCACCGACACGACGACACCGTCCGCCCCTGCCACCACCGCTGCGGACACGCCCGCCGCGACGCCGGAGGAACCGAAGGAGGCCACGACCACCGCCAACGCGGATGCAACCGCCGGCGACGAACCGAAGAAGAACGAAGCCGCAACGACCGCCGCCGCCGCCGAAACGACCGCCAACGACGAACCCAAGAAGGACGAGGCCGCGACTACCGCCGCCGAAGCGACCACCAGCGGGGAACCCAAGGCGAACGAAGCCGCGACCGCCGACGCGAAGAAGGAAGACACCGCCACTGCCGAGGAACCCAAGGCGGAAGAGACCGCCGCGACCGCCGACGCGAAGAAGGAAGACACCTCCACCGCCGAAGAACCCAAGACGGAAGACGCCGCCGCGACCGACGACGCGAAAAAGGAAGACACCTCCACTGCCGAGGAACCCAAGACGGACGACTCCGCGACCGACGCGAAGAACGATGACGCCGCCACCACCACCCAGGAACCCAAGGCGGACGACGCCGCGACGGCCAACGCGAAGGATGACGCCGCCACCGCCGAAGAACCCAAGGTGGAAGTGGCCACCGCTACCGCTGACGACACTTCGAAGAAGGATGACGCCGCCACCGCCGAAGAACCCAAGGCGGAAGAGGCCGACGACGCGAAGAAGGAAGACGCCGCCACCACCGCCGAAGAACCCAAGGCGGAAGAGGCCGACGACGCGAAGAAGGAAGACGCCGCCACCACCGAGGGCCCCAAGACGGAAGAGCCGAAGAACGAGGACGCGGCGACCGCGGGCGAGCCGGCGAAGGAGCACGCGGTGGCGGCCGAGTCGTCTGGGGAGCTTCCCTCTACGTCTGGGGCGGCTTCGGAGTCGGTGCCGGCCGTCGCTGCGAGCGGCAACGACTCCTCGAGCTGAGGCGATCAGGAGCGGGAGGGCGGCGATATGCCTCCTCCTGACCGGCGGCGCGTGTGAGCCGCCGCCGCCCGCGCCGCCGCCGGTCGTCGAGGTCACCCCGGAAAGAACGCTCTCGTGCGACGCGGTGCGCTTGGAGTCGCTGATGGCACCGCGGCGCGCGCGTCTCGTGCCAGCCGTGCCAAGCTGGCTGGTGCGAGCTCGAGGGCGACACACCCGACGAGGCCGGCTGCGTCCTCCGCGTCGACGGGCTGACGGGAACCTGCGTCGCGATGCAACCCGGCGTCGTCTACGTCGTCGAGCTCACTCCGTCGTCCCCCGCCGGACCGCGCGCGACGTCCTGCTTCGAGCTCGCGGGCGCGCCTCGCGTCGCCGTGGGTCGGCCGCCCCCGCAGCGCCAGGTGCCGCCGCCCACGGCCGAGTGCGAAGGGACCATCAGGGACTCGTCATACGCCTTCCCTTCCGCGCAGCAGGGGCCCGGAGACCCGCGGTGATCGCGGCGTGCAAGAAGCCGTGAGATCAGAGCGGTAAGCGCGGGGGCGGGGTCCAGCCGCCGATGGCCTGCTCGAGCGCGAGGGCGACGGCGATGGTTCGGTGATCCGCGCCGTGCGCAGCGGCGACCTGGACGCCGACCGGGAGGTCACGCTCGTCCAGACCGAGCGGCACCTGCGTCACCGGGAGCTCCAGCACGTTGAAGATGGCGGTGTAGACCCACTTGAGCGGCACGAGGAGCGGGACGATGTGCCGGGGCGCGACGGTCGGGTACGACGGAAACAAGAGCACGCCGTCGTCGCCGAGGAGCGCGTCGAGCTCGGCGCGGAGCTCGCGGCCGAGCGTCACGAGCTCCGCGCCGCGGCGCTCGCCGAGGAGCTTCGGGACTCGCTCGATGAGACACAGCATCAGGCCCGGGAACGTGAAGCGCGAGCGGCCGAGGGGGAGCTTCGCGAGCTCGCGCGCGACGACGAGATCGCCGCCCGCCGCCATCGACTCGTAGAAGCTCGGGCCGCCGCCGGCGTCGAGCATCGCCGACCAGATCTCGATCGATCGCTTGAGCGACGGGAGCGCGCGCCGCTCGACGCGTGCCCCCGCCGCCTCGAGCGCTCGCGCCGCGCGGGCCTGCGCGCGCTGCATCGCAGGCTCGACCGCGAAGAGACCGTTGTCCGGAACGACCCAGACCCGCAGCCGCGCGACGTCGACGGACGACGGATCGCCGAGCTCCCTCGCCGGCAGCGCGTTCGCCTCGACGCCGTCGGGGCCCGCGACGACGCGGAGGAACGGCATCAGGTCCTCCGCCCGGCGCGCGAGCGGGCCCGTCGTCACGTAGCGCTGCACGAGGTTCTCCGCCACCGGATGGTGGCCCGTGCTCGGCACCAGACCGCCGGTCGGCTTGTGGCCGAACACGCCGTTGAAGAAGGCCGGCATGCGGATCGAGCCGCCGACGTCGGAGCCGAGGCCGATCGGGACGCCGCCCGCGCCGACGATCGCACCCTCGCCGCCCGAGCTGCCGCCCGCCGTGCGCGCCGGATCGTAGGCGTTGTTCGTCCGCCCCCACACCTTGTTGTTGCTCTCCATCCACATGCAGAGCTCGCTGATGTTCGTCACGCCGACGAGGATCGCGCCCGCTGCCTTGAGGCGCGCCACCGCGGTCGCGTCGCGGTCCGCGACGACGGAGCGGCGGGACCACAGGCCCGACGTGTGCGGCATCCCCTCCGCCGCGAGCGCGTCCTTCGTCGTGAACGGGACGCCGTGAAGAGGCGGCAGCTCGTCGGGGCGGAGCGAGGCGGCGCGCTCGTCCGCCGCACGGGCCTCCGCGCGCGCGGCCGTGAAGCGATCGCGCACCACCGCGTTGAGGGATGGGTTCACGCGCTCGATGCGCGCGATGTGCGCGTCGACGACCTCAGCCGCGGTGAGCTCGCGCCGTCGCAGCGCGGCGCCGATCGCCGTCGCGGAGGAGGAGAGCAAGCGCGCGCGCGACCACGTCGACACCACGGTGTCTTATCAGAAGCGTTCGGGAAGTCTGATAGGCTTCCCTCCTCCGAGGATGAGCGTGACCGATCCCGAGGACAAAACCCTCTCTGCCCCGATGCTTCCGGTCGCGATCGCGGTCGCGGCCCCCGCCGAATCCTCGAACACGCTCGACGTCGCGCCGAAGCTGCTCGCCAACCGCTACGAGCTCCTCGGGATGCTCGGCGCCGGCGCGATGGGGACCGTGTACCGCGCGCGCGACCGCGAGCTCGACGAGATCGTCGCGCTCAAGGTCCTGAAGAAAGAGCTCGCGTCGGAGGACATGCTCGAGCGCTTCCGGCGCGAGGTGAAGCTCGCGCGCCGCGTGACGCACCGGAACGTCGCGCGCACCTTCGACATCGGCGAGGACGGCGGCGATCGATTCCTCACGATGGAGTTCATCGAGGGCGAGATGCTCGGCGCGCGCCTCGCGCGGAAAGGACGCCTGCCGCTCCCGGAGGTGACCGCGCTCGCGCTCGACGTCTGCGCCGGGCTCTCCGCCGCCCACGCCGCGAACGTGCTCCACCGCGACCTCAAGCCCGAAAACGTCATCGTCGCGAAAGACGGTCACGCCGTGATTACCGATTTCGGCATCGCGCGCGCCGCCGCCGGCGAGGCCGCGTCGCGCACGGTCGGCATCGTCGGGACGCCGGCCTACATGGCGCCGGAGCAGGTCGAAGGCGCGAAGGACCTCGACGCGCGCGCCGACCTCTACGCCCTCGGCGCGATGCTCTTCGAGCTCCTCACCGGCCAGCAGCCCTGGACCGGCGACACCGTGATCGCGATCGCCGCGTCGCGCCTGCTGCACCCGCCCCCCGATCCGCGGAAGCTCCTCCCGAACCTCGCGCCGCCGATGGCGGAGCTCGTCGTCGCGCTCATGGCGCGCCAGCGCGATCAACGACCGAAGACCGCCGACGACGTGGCGAAGGTGCTCTCGAGCTTCGCGCCCCCGCCGAACCCTTCGACGCTCCTGACCTCGGGCGGGACCTTGCCGCTCGGCGCCCTCGGCGCGATCAAGGCGCGCCCCGGATCGCGCGTCGTCGCCGTGCTGCCGATCGTGAACCTCGGCGCGAACGAAGACAGCTACCTCATCGAAGGCATCCTCGAGGACCTCGTCGACAACCTGAGCGTCGTCCGCGGGCTCCTCATCCGCCCCCGCGGCGAGACGCAGCGGTACGTCGATCCGAAGCGAGACGCGCGCGAGGTCGGGCGCGCGGTCCACGCCGACGTCGTCGTCGACGCGTCGCTCCGGCGCATCGGCGATCGCGTGCGCGCCTCGTTCCGCCTCATCGCGGTCGAGGACGGCTTCCAGCTGTGGGCGCAGCGCTTCGATCGCGCGCCGGCGGAGGTCCTCACCATCGCCGACGACGCGGCCGCCGCGATCGCGAAGGCGCTCACCGCCGAGGTCGTCGGCGAGAAGAAGGAGCGCTCGCACGATCCGGAGGCGGAGGACCTCTACCTCCGCGGGCGTTACCTCGTTCGCCGCGGCTGGGGCGAGTACTACATCGAGGCGGCGCAGCTCCTCGAGCGGGCGCACCAGCGCGTGCCGGACGACACGCGCATCGCCGGCCTCTACGCGCTCGCGACCGCGCGCACGTACGGGATGCCGAACATCACCGACTCCGCCGCCGACAAGACCCGCTTGCTCGCGGAGCAGACGCTCGAGGCCGACCCGCGCCAGCCCGACTGCAAGGTCGCGCTCGGCATCATCCACTTCCAGAACCAGGAGGTCGACGCGGCGGTGCGCTACTTCCGGCAGGCGCTCGCCCTCAACCCCCACGGCGTCGAGCCGCTCGACTGGCTCGGCCGCATCATGGCCGAGGTCGGCCGCGTCGAGGACGGCGTCGCCTACCTCCGCCGCGCGAGCTCGATGGACGGCGAGAACATCGCGCTCCGCTACCAGGTCGCGCGCATCCACTCGATCCTCGGCGACCGCGCGATGATGAAGCAGGAGCTCGGCCCGATGCCTTCGCATCCGGGCGACCTCGCGATGTGGTTCATCCTCCTCGCCCGCGACTGCATGTGGTACCGCGACGCGCAGCTCGCGGCGGAGATGAGGAAGGCCGTCGCGAGCGCGAACATCCCCGCCACCGCGCGGCTCGGGATCGAGCAGATGCTCGGCATCCCGCTCGGCGGGTCGCGCGACTACCTCGAGCGCAAGAACCTCGATCGCATCCTCCCCGTCGACGCGAGCCGCACACCGCGCCGCGCCTCGTTCAACGCGCAGCTCCGCGCGGAGACGTTCGGCGCGATCGACGACGTCGCGGGGATGTTCGAGTCGCTCCGCTACGCGGACGGCAACTCGCTCGTCGACGTCGTGTGGCTCGACCGCTGCCCGCTCTTCGACGTGATCCGGCGGGAGCCCGAGTTCGTCACGCTCCGCGAGCGCGTCGGCGTCCGCGCCCGCCGCGTCCTCGTCGCGCTCGACGCGCGCTCGCCGACGCTCGCGTAGCGCTCCGTCCTCGGAGCGCGTCTTGGGTAGCGCTTCCGTCTTCGGAGACGCTCACGACGAGCGGTGCTTCGCGTAGACCGTGTCGCGCCACGCGACGAGGTCCTCGAACTCGTCCGCCAGCTTCTCGTTCGTCCACGCCGCGCGCGTGGCGGGACCGATCGCCATCTCGGCGCGCGGGCGAAGCACCTGGAGCGACGACGCGAGCGCGATGTCGGCGAACGTGAAGCAGTCCTTCGCCAGCACGTAGCCGCCGTCCTTGATCGCCTCCCGCGTCTCCTCGAGGAGCGGCCGGATCGTCTCCTCCGCCCGCGCCTCGCTCGCCTCGGGATCGCCCTCGCTTCCGTACTTGCGCGCGAGGAAGCGGATCGCCATGCCGGCGGTGGGCGCCATCACGCCGCGGAGCCCGCCGGGGACGAACGACGGCAACGACTCGGCCTGCGCCTTCGAGTCCGCGACCATGCGCGAGAGGAGACGATCGCGCCCCGCCTTCGTGATGCGCTCGGCGACGTCGGCCCAGCGATCGATCGCTCCCTCCTCGCTCGGCGGAAAGAGCGGCGTGCCGCCACGTCGCTGCTCCGCGTGCTTCGCGATCGCGAGCGAGCCCATCACCACGTCGTCGCCGTCGGAGAGCAGCGGCACCGACGCCTTGTTCGTGCGCGCCTTCCGCCGGAGCAACAGCTCACCCAACATCGGGACGTGCTCGTGGTACGCGTACGTCACCTTGTGATGATCGAGCGCCCAGCGCGCGCGCTCCGTCCACGGCGAGATACGCAGCCCGAAGAGGGTTCGACTCATGCAGGCGCGAGTATATCTCCGACGGATCGAACGCGATCCAGACCTACATTCACGCCGTGTCCATGCGATGGAACCGTGATCCGACATGGCACCCTCCGTGTTCGCGCAATTCGATGATGGCTACTTTGTAGGTATTTCGCCGCGTAACCCCATGATCCTGGTCCGCGTCATGCAGTGATCCGGATCGTGACTTCGCGTCTTGCCCTCATCGCGCTGACCGTCTTGGGCCTCGCCGGCTCGGTCGTCGCTTGTGACGCTCCCGCCGTCGAAGGCGACACGATCGCCAACGCCCCTCCGTCTCGGAACCGTGACAAGGGGAAGGAGACGAGGAGCACGAAGGTCGACGACTCCGATCCGAAGGAGGAGGCCGGCCAGGGCTCGACGACACAGAAGCAGACGCAGACCCCGCCTCCGGAAGAAGAAGAGGAAGAGACGACGACGCCCCCGCCGGAGGAGCCGCCGCCCCCGCCGCCTCCTCCGCCGCCCGTCACGCAGCCCGCCTGCGGCGGCGGCACGCCGATCGCCTGCCTCGACTGCTGCCTCGACGCGAACCCGGGCGCGATCGCCTACGAGAACGCGCACGACGACTGCCTCGTCAACTGCCGCGACAGCGCTTGCGACAATCGCTGCCAGGTTCAGCACACGCAGCTCTGCGCCGGGAACGCGGCCTGCCTCGCGAACCACGCGTGCATGGAAGCGAACGGCTGCCTCGCGTCGAACCTCTGCAACGCGCTCTGAGTTGACGCTCCGCCTCGATCCGAACCGCGCGCGGATCCGCATCCGCACGTTCGCCGAGGGCCTGCTCTCGCGGCTCGCGCACGATCTCGAGCTCACCTGCCGCGACGTGACCGGCACCGCGGAGGACCGCGCGAACGACGCCGGGACCGCGCGGCTCGAGGTCCCGGTCGCGAAGATCGACGTCGCGGGGACGCTCAAGAACGGCGTCGTCGATCCGAACGGCCTCTCCGCGTCCGATCGCGAGGACTGCCTCACCAAGATGCGACGCGAGGTGTTCCAGGCGAAGGGCGCGAGCGACGTCGTGCGGATCGAGGTCGACGTCGACGACGGGCGCGCGCGCATCCGCGTGATCCCGCCGAACGGGAAGGCGGTCGAGAGGATCGTGCCGCTCCGACCGTCAAAGGACGACGACGGCGCGGTGAAGGCGACAGGCACGGTCGACGTCTCGCTGAACGCGATCGGCTCGTTGCCGGTGAAGGGTCCGATGAACGCCTTCCGCGTGAAGGACCGCGTCGAGGTCCTCTTCGACGTCGCGTTCGTGCCCGATCAGCCGGCGTAACCTTCCTCGCCGTGCTGCGTCGTGTCGAGGCCCTCGCGCTCGTCCGACGTCGAGACGCGGAGCCCGATCGTCTTGTCGACGAGCTTCAGGATCCCGTACGTGAGCGCGCCCGCGTAGAGCGCGGAGACCACGCACGCGAGGACCTGGACGCCGAATTGCTTCACCCCGCCAGCGAGGAGCCCGTCCGCGCCGACCGGCTCCGCGACGCCGGGGAACGATCGCTCCACCGCGAAGACGCCGGTGAGGACCGCGCCGGTGAGGCCGCCGACGCCGTGCACGCCGAACGCGTCGAGCGAGTCGTCGTAGCCGTAGCGGTACTTCGCGAGGACGGCGAGGTAGCAGACGATCGAGGCGACGAACCCGATCACGATCGCGGCGATCGGAGAGACGTAGCCCGCGGCGGGCGTGATCGCGACGAGGCCGGCGACGAGACCGGACGCGATCCCGAGCGCGGTCGGCTTCCCGCGGTGCTTCCACTCGACGAGGAGCCACCCGAGCGCGCCGCCCGCCGCGCCGAGGTGCGTCGTCGCGAACGCGAGCGCGGCGAGCCATCCGCTCGAGAGCGCGCTGCCCGCGTTGAAGCCGAACCAACCGAACCAGAGGATGCCGGCGCCGGTGAGCGTCATCGTGAGGTTGTGCGGGAGCGGCCGCTCCTGCGGGTACTTGAGGCGCTTGCCGATCACGACGGCGCAGACGAACGCGGCCGAGCCGGCGGTGAGGTGCACGACCGTGCCGCCGGCGAAGTCGAGCGCGCCGAGCTTGTAGAGCCAGCCCTCCTCCGCCCAGACCCAGTGCGCGACGGGGACATAGACGAGGAGCGACCAGAGCGCGATGAACGCGAGGTACGCCGAGAAGCGCATGCGCTCCGCGAACGCGCCGGAGATTAGCGCCGGCGTGATGACGGCGAACATCATCTGGAAGGCGCAGAACGCGAGGCTCGGCACGGTGCCGTGCGTCGACATGACGAGGTCGGCGACGCCGACGGAGCCGAACGAGCCGATGAGGCCGGCGTGCGACGGACCGAAGGCGAGCGAGTAACCGCAGACCACCCAGAGGATGCTCACGATCGGGAGCGCGGCGAGCGAGTGCATCAGCGTGGAGAGCACGTTCTTCTTCCGCACCATCCCGGCGTAGAAGAGCGCCAGCGCGGGCGTCATCAAGAGGACGAGCGCCGCGCTGACGAGGAGCCAGGCGGTGTCGCCGGCGTTCACGACGTTGGACATGACCGACACATCGAAGCGCCTCTCCTGTTTCCGATCTGTTTCGCGCGGGCCGCCGACACGTGGCGACAGCGTCACGCGAGCGCCACCGTCGCCACGTAGACGTCTCGCGTGGCTCTCGACGACTGGAGCAAGGCCGAGGACGCGAGCGACGGCGCGCGGACGCGGCGCCTCGCCGGCTCCTACGTCGCCGCCGCGGTCCTCGTCGCCGCCGTCCTCGCGATCGGGATCGTGTTCGGTGGGACGATCAAGCAGCAAGTCCTCGATGAAGAGGTCGCGGTGCAGCTCGTCCCGAAGGAGCCGCCGAAGCCCGCGCCTCCTCCGCCGGCGCCACCTCCTCCGCCGAAGCCCGCCGTGCGCGTCACGTCCCCCGGCCCCAAAGGCGCCGCCCGCGACGCGACGCCCGTCGAGCTCCCGAAGGGACCGCCGGAGGAAGGCGATCCCGACCGCGCGAAGGCCGAAGAAGAAGCGGGCGATCCGAACGGCGTCGCCGGCGGCGCCGGTCGCGGCGGCGGCGCGCCCGCGCCTCCGGTCGTGCAAGCCCCCGCGCCTCCTCCGATCGTGCAAGCGCCGCCGATGCAGGTCGCGGAGGTCTCGACCCCCGCCGTTCCGCGCCACAAGCCGATGCCCGCCTACCCCGAGGACGCGCGGCGGCAGGGGATCGAGGCCGTCGTCGTCGTGAAGTTCGTCGTGACGGCGGACGGACGCGTGGAAGATGCACGCATCGTGAAGGGGCACCCGCTCTTCGACGCGGCCGTCCTCGCGAGCGTCCGCGACTGGACCTTCGAGCCCGCCACGCTCGAGGGCCAACCCGTGCGCATGGTGCGCATGGTGAAGATCCCTTTCCGCCTCAAACACTCCTGAGGAGCGAAAACGCATGGACCTCAGTCCCCTTCATATCTGGGCCAGCATGGGCCCGCTCAGCAAGGTCATCGCCTCGATCCTCCTGCTCATGGCGACGATGATCGTCGCCGTCTTCGTCGAGCGGAACATCACGCTCCTCCGCGCGCGGGCGGAGACGAAGAAGTTCCTCCGCGCCGTCGTCGCGCTGCTCACACCGGAGAGCTACGCGCGCGCGGTCGAGGTCGCCGGCACGCACAAGGCCTCGCCGTTCGCGCGGCTCATGGCGCCCGTCCTCGGCAAGCTCGGCGGGGCGGAAGAGAAGAACCTCTCCCGCGTCGAGGTCGCGCGGCGCGAGGCGGAGCGGCAGAAGGAGCTCGTCGGCGAGGACCTCCGCCGCGGGATGAACGTGCTCGCGTCGGTCGGCTCCGTCGCGCCGTTCGTCGGCCTCCTCGGCACCGTCGTCGGCATCATCACCGCCTTCCAGGGGATCGCGTCGACGGGCTCCGGCGGCCTCGGCGCGGTGTCGGCCGGCATCGCGGAGGCGCTCGTGGAGACCGCGCTCGGCCTCATGGTCGCGATCCCCGCCGTCCTCTTCTTCAATCAGCTGAACGCCAAGATCACTGCCGTCGAGACCGAGCTCGCCCGCCGCACCGGCGAGCTCCTCGACGAGCTGGAGAATTCCCATGGGCGTGTCGATTCAGGCAAGCTCCAAAAAGCCGTCTAGCGCGACCCCGATCATCAACGTCACGCCGCTCGTTGACGTGGTGCTGGTGCTCCTCATCATCTTCATGGTCATCGCGCCATCGCTCGAGCACGGCGAGCGCGTCGAATTGCCGAGTATCCTCCAGCCGGACGAAAACCAGAAAGGCAAGCTCGACCCCGTCACGGTGACGGTGGGGCGAAGCGGGAGCGTCTACCTCGAAAAGACGCCGACGACGCTCGCCGCCCTGCCGGGCCAGCTCGCCGACATCAAATCACGCGAGCCCGACCGCCGCGTGGTCCTGAAAGGCGACGGGGCGCTGGACTACCAGAAGGTCCGCGACGTCTTCACCGTCGTCCAGAATTCGGGGTTCAGCGGCGTATCGCTCCAGGTCGAGAAGAGGAAAGGGGCGGAGTGATGGGCAAACACCAGCGCAACACCCCCGAGATGAACGTGACGCCGCTCGTCGACGTCGTGCTCGTGCTCCTCATCATCTTCATGGTCGTCACGCCGCTGCTCTCCAAGCAGTTCTGGCTCCAGCTCCCGAAGCAGGAGACCGAGGCGGCGCCGCCGAGCGGGAACAAGAGCGTCGTCTTGACGGTGAAGAAAGACGGAGTGCTCGCCCTGAACGGGGCTTCGATCGACAAGAAGGACCTCCGCGACAAGATGAGCCGCATCATGGCGGCCCGCTCGGACAAGGTCCTCTACTTCGACGCGGAAGACGACGCGCCGTACGCCTCCACGGTGGAGGCGATGGACATCGCGCGTCAGGGCGGCGCCAAGACGATCGCCGTATTGACCAGTAGCGTCATCCAATAAACGCATGCGCGCCGCCACGTTCCTTACCTTCGGCCTCCTCCTGGCCGCTCCGCCGGCGTACGCCCAGTCGTCGCCGAACACCGCGGAGCCGAACGAACAACCCACCGACAAGGTCGAAGAGGCCCCAATCGAAGAGACGCTCGACCCGTCCCGGCCGCCCGCGCGCGGAAAAGGGGTGGTCTGGGGCGTCGTCACCTCGCGCAAGGACGGCGAGACGCTCCTCGAAGCGCTCGTCACCGTGATCGGCAGAAAAGAATACTCGACGACGGACGAGCAAGGCCGTTATCGCCTCGAGCTCGTACCAGGCAATTACCAGCTCCGCGTCCAGTACGAGCTCCACCGCCCCACCCGCGTGAAGAACGTCCGCGTCGCGGCGGGCCGGGTCCAGAAGCTCGACGTCGTCCTCGATCCCGACGAGCTGGCGGTCGAGGAGGTCACCGCGGTCGAGGCGGAGGTCGAGCGCGCGTCCGCCGCGACGCAGCTCTTCCTCCGCAAGAACGCGGCGCAGGCGTCGGACTCGATCGGCGCGCAGGACATCGCGAAGGCGCCCGACCGCAACGCCGCCGACGCCGTGAAGCGCGTCGTCGGCACCACCGTCGTCGACGGCCGCTACATCTTCGTGCGCGGCCTCGGCGATCGCTACACGAGCTCGCTCTTGAACGGCTCGCCGGTGCCGAGCCCGGAGCCCGATCGGCAAGCGGTGCCGCTCGACATGTTCCCTACCCTCGTCATCAGCGACCTCACGGTGTCGAAGACGTTCGTCCCCGACATGCCGGGCGACTTCACCGGCGGCTCGCTCGACATCCACACGCGCGACCTCCCGAACCGCTTCCTCTTCCAGGCGAACCTCGGCGCCGGCATCAACACGGTGAGCACGTTCGGGCGCCGCCTAAGCTACCCGGGCGGCAGCACCGACTGGCTCGGCATCGACGACGGCGGCCGCCGCCTCCCGCGCGAGGTCCCGGCCACGCGCCAGACGCGCCTCCTCCCGAACGGGCAGGTGAACCCGAACCTCGTCGCCGCGGGCCGGGCGATCAACACGCCGATGGAGACGGACCGCACGTTCAACCTGCCCAACGGCACCGGCAGCCTCGTCGCCGGCGACTCGTTCAAGCCGAAGCGCGGCCCCTTCGGCTGCCCCGACTGCGTGGTCGGCTACATCGCCGGCGCGTCGTACTCGCGGCGCTTCCAGAAGCGCACCGACGAGGTCATCCGCACGTTCGGCGTCGACGCCAACGACCCGGGCGGCCTCGTCCGCTTCAACGACTACCGCGCCGAGACGGGCGTCGACACCGTGACGTGGAGCGGCCTCGGCACCGTGAGCTACGCGCGCGGGACCGATCACAAGCTCTCGCTCACGGGCCTCTACAGCCGCAACGCCGAGAAGGAAGGGCGGCGCATCGAGGGCATCAACGACGAGGTCGGCGGCAATCGCGCCTTCGACGAGCGACTTCGCTTCGTCAACCGCGCGCTCATGTACGGGCAGCTCCGCGGCGAGCACCGCTTCCGCAAGCTCGACGCCGCCGAGCTCCGCTGGACCGCGCTCTGGGCGCGCGCGACGCTCTCGGATCCGAACCTCCGCGAGACGGTCTACGTCGAAGACCCCATTGCCGGTTATTCGTTCCGCGAGAGCACCCAATCCGGCCAGCACTTCTACGCGGCGCAGGGCGAGACCACGCGCTCGGTGGGGGCCGACTGGACGCAGCCGCTCCTGAAAGGCGACAAACCGGTAAAGGTCAAAGGCGGCGGTCTCTTCACGTTCCGCGGCCGCAGCTTCGAGGCGCGGCGCTTCCGCTTCCTCCGCGCGCCCGGGGCGGGGACCTCGCCGATATTCAATCAGCGGCCGAACGTCATCTTCACCGACGAGAACGTCGGGCCCGTCATCGAGCTCAACGAGTGGACGCAGGGCAGCGACCGATATGCGGCCAACTACGACGTCTATGCCGGTTATCTCATGACCGACGTGATGCTCCTGCCGCGCCTGCGCCTCGTCGCCGGCCAGCGCCTCGAGGCGTCGCGCCAGTCGATCGACTCGTTCGAGAACACGACCCCGGTGAGCTTCGCCCTGAACAAGACGGACCTGCTCCCCTCCGCGAACCTCATCTTCAAGCTCACCGAGCACCAGAACGTCCGCCTCACCGCGACGCGCACGGTGGCGCGGCCCCAGCTCCGCGAGCTCGCGCCGTTCTTGTTCACGGACTTCTTCGGCGCGCGCGACATCCTCGGCAACCCGAACCTCGATCGAACCCGCGTATCGAACCTCGACGCGCGCTGGGAGATGTTCCCCCGCGTCGGCGAGGTGCTCGCGATCAGCCTCTTCCACAAGGACTTCACCGATCCGATCGAGCAGGTCATCCTCCCGACGAGCCGCGGCGTCATCTCGTACGCGAACGCGAGGGGCGCGGTGAACACCGGCCTCGAGGTCGAAGGACGGAAGGGCCTCGACTTCCTCTCGAGCCGGCTGAAGGACTTCGGCGTCCTCGCGAACGTCACCGTCGTCCACTCGCGCGTGGACCTCGATCCGAGCCGCGGGATCCAGACCTCGTCGAGCCGCCCGCTCGCGGGGCAGTCGCCGTACGTCGTCAACGTCGCGCTCGACTGGAACAACGAGCGCAGCAGGACGCGCGCGCGCATCCTCTACAACGTCGCGGGCGAGCGCATCTCGTCGGTCGGCAGCAAGCCGCTGCCCGACATCTACGAGCAGCCGCGACACCTCCTCGATCTCTCGATCGCGCAGTCGATCGGCGAGCACTTCGACGTCAAGGGCGCGATCGAGAACCTCCTCGACTCGCCGGTGCGCTTCAAACAAGGCGACGTCCACACCAACCGCTACAACCTCGGCACGACCTTCTGGTTCACCGGCACGTACAGCTACTGATAGCTTGCCGGGATGAACCGCACACCCGCGCAGACCGAACCGGTCATCGTCGTCTCCAGCAGCATCACCGCGGTCGACCGCGCGACCGGCGAGGTGCGCTGGAAACAGGAGTTCGACAACGGGTTTCGTCGCTACGCCGTCGACAGCGGGCGCATCTTCGCGCTCGACAGCCAAGGCACGTTGCACTGCCTCGACGTCGCCACCGGCGCGACGATCGGGAAGGTCGACCTCTCTCCACTTCCGTCCTCCGGCGCGATGCTCTTCGACAGCGGCGTCCTCTACGTCTGCGGAGACAACGTGCTCATCGCGGTGAGCATCGACGGCCGCGTGCTGTGGCGGACCAGCGTCGGCTACAACAAAGTTCATAGTCTGCCCGGAATCGCGGTCGTAGGCGGCAATTCGCTCCAACCCGATTTCTCGAAAGGCTGACGAGGTCGTCTCTCCGCTGTCACCGAGGAGGAGGAAAAGAGGCTCCGTACAAAGGAGCTTCGAATGCGCAAGGTCATTGGTTTCCTCGTCGGTTCTGCCATCCTCGGTGCGATCGCGTGCAGCGACGACGGGAGCCTCGGCGGCTCGGACAACACGAGCAGCAGCACCAGCAGCAGCACGAGCGGCGGGCCCGGCTCGAGCACGAGCACGAGCGGCAGCCCGGGCGTCGACCTCACCAAGCCGATCGAGACGATCGACGCCGACGTCACCATGTCGCGCACGCTCGACAACAAGAAGAACTGGCTGCTCAAGAATACGGTTTACGTGAAGGCGGGTCAGACCCTCACGATCGAAAAAGGCACGACCATCTTCGGCGACAACCAGACGAAGGCGATCCTCGTCATCGAGCCGGGCGCGAAGCTCCTCGCGGAGGGCACGGCGGAGGAGCCGATCGTCTTCACGAGCCAGGCGCCGGAGGGCGAGAAGCGCGCCGGCGACTGGGGCGGCGTCGTCCTCCTCGGCAAGGCGCCGATCAACGTCCCGGGCGGCAAGGGCAACATCGAGGGGATCCTCAAGACGGTCGCCGGCACGGAGTACGGCGGCGACGATCCGAACGACGACAGCGGCGTCATCAAATACGTCCGCATCGAATACGCGGGCGTCATCCTGAGCCCCGACAACGAGGTCAACGGCCTCACGTTCGGCGGCGTCGGCGCCGGCACCACCGTCGACTACGTCCAGGTGCGGATGTCGCTCGACGACTGCTTCGAGTTCTTCGGCGGCACCGTGAACGCCAAACACCTCGTCTGCCAGCGCAACCAGGACGACGCCTTCGACTTCGATAATGGGTATACGGGGAAGCTCCAGTTCCTCGTCCTCCAGCAAGATCCCGACCACGTCGGCGAGGACAACGGCTTCGAGAGCGACAACGACGCGACCGGCACCGCCAACCTGCCGCTCACGAACCCGACCGTCTTCAACGTCACGCTCTGCGGCAAGAACAAGGAGGTCGACAATGCCCAGTTCGGGCTCCTCGTCCGCCGGAACGCGCGCGGCTCGTTCAACAACATGATCGTGACGGGCTTCGAGTCGAGCCTCGACGTCCGCGACGCCACCGGCGCCGCGCTCTTGAGCCCCGTCGCGGGCCAGCCGCAGCTCGACATCAAGGGCACGCTCTTCTTCAACTCGAAGGGCAACGGCGTCGTCGACGACATCGCCTATCCGGAGACGGGCGCGGCGGCGCCGAACAAGGACAACGACAACGGCCTGAACGAGGTCGAGTGGGTCATGGGCGGCGCGCGCGGAAACGCGAAGACCGACCCCGGCATCAGCTGCTTCGACGCGTCGGCGCCGGTGTTCGGCCCCGCGACGTCGCTCACCGCCGGCGCGCTCACCCCGCCGAACGACGGCTTCTTCGACTCGAGCGCGGCGTACATCGGCGCGTTCAAGGACGCGAACGACACGTGGGCGACGACGGGGAAGTGGGTCGTCTGGTCCGACAAGTGACGTGACGAACGGGCCCGTCACGCGCTCGGGGCGTCTTCGGACGCCTCGACGCGCGCGGGCTTCTCGGCCTTTTCGCTCTTCTCGCCGCTCTGCGACGCCCGCGGCACCTTGAGCGGCTTCACGCGGTGGACGACCGGGAGCTTCAGCGTGAGCGTCTTGCCGCCGAAGCCGTCGACGACGCCGAGCATTCCGAGCGTCATCATCCGCTTCATCCACGGGACCTTGCCCATGAGCGGCATCGCGAAATCGCGGAGCTTGCCGAGCTCCTCCACGTCGCCTTGGAAGAACGGCGTGAGCCAGCGCGTCGCGAGCTGGTAGAACGCGAGGTGGTCTTCGCGCCGGCGCGAGTAGTCGGCGAGCGCGGCGGCGAGGTTCTGCTTCTCGTCCGCGAGGGCGTCGGCGAGCTCCATCGCGTCCCAGAGCGCGAGGTTCGTGCCCTGGCCGAGCTGCGGGCTCGTCGCGTGCGCGGCGTCGCCGAGGTACGCGACGTTCCGCGTGTGCCAGCGATGCATGACGACGTCGTGGTACTGCGCGAAGAGGAGCTGCGCGGGGTCCTCGATCTGCTCGAGCACGGTCTCGACCTCGGGCGCGAGCGCGCGGACCTCGTCCTTCCAGGCAGGGAGGCCGGCCTTGCGCCACTCTTCGACGCGGTCGCAGCGAATGCTCCAGAAGAGGCTGATGAGCCGCGGATCGGGCTGCCGCGGCTCGGCGAGGCCGGTCGGCGCGCGGCCGGTGGGGAGCATGCCGAGCATGCGGCGGCTGCCGTCGACGACCTGATGCAGCGTGCGCGCGCGCTCGTCGCGCGTCCCGTCGGGGTTGAGCTTCGAGGGATCGATGCCGACGAACCAGAGCGCGCCCCACGGATAGGGGGTGATGCGCTTGCTCGTGCTCGAGTCGTCGCGGAGCTGCGAGCGCGCGCCGTCGGCGGCGATGACGAGCTCGTGCGGGCCGTGCCGCTCGCCGGCCGCGTCGACGAACCAGCTCCTGCGCTCGCGTCCGTTCGGCGCGGCGCGCGCGAGATCGACGACCTCGATCCCTGGCTGCACGACGATGTTGGGCTCGCGCCGGACCGCGCCGAAGAGCGTCTCGAAGAGGACGCCGCGATGGAGGCCGATCCCGAAGAGGCCTTCGCCGAGGGCGCCGTAGCTGAGGTCGATGAGCGACCTCCGCTCCTTCGTCTCGCAGACGATGCGGTCGAGGCGCGCGCCGCGCGCGAGCACGTGGTGGTGGAGGTCGAGCCGCGCGAGGACGTGGAGCCCGGTCGGCTGGAGGGTGATGCCGGCGCCGACCGCCTTCGGCCTCGGCACGCGCTCGTAGATCGTCACGTGATGCCCCGCGCGCGCGAGGAAGAGCGCGGCCGCGGCGCCCGCCGTTCCGCACCCGATCACTCCGACGTCGAGCGGCCTCATCGGTCGAGCATCCTAACTCAGTCGATGTGGGCCGAGTTGTTGTAAGGTGTCCGTCTTCTGTCCCTCCGAGAAAGCATCGAAGATCGCGTCGGTCCCGAGCTCGCGGCGGCGCTCACGGCGCGCGGGTTCGAGCGGCTGACCCCCGTACAAGAGGCCGTCCTCGCCCCCGAGCTCGAGGGTCGCGACCTCCGCATCTCTTCGCAGACCGGCTCCGGCAAGACGGTCGCGATCGGCCTCGCGCTGAGGCACTCGCTCTCGGCGGCGGCCGCGGACGAGGCCGCGAGCGACGGCAACGAGAAGGGCGTCGATCAGCGCGCGCGGCCGCGGGCGCTCGTCGTCGTCCCGACGCGCGAGCTCGCGAAGCAGGTGCAGGAGGAGCTCGCGTGGCTCTACGCCGGGCTCTCGCTCCGCATCGCGGTCGTCACCGGCGGCGGCGGGTACCGCGACGAGCTGCGTGCGTTCCGCGCGAAGCCGTCGATCGTGGTCGGGACGCCGGGGCGCCTCCTCGATCACCTCAAGCGCGGCTCGATCGACGCGAGCGACGTCGGCACGTTCGTCCTCGACGAGGCGGACCGCATGCTCGACATGGGGTTCCGCGACGACATCGAGGCGATCTTCGGCCACGCGCCTTCGGAGCGGCGGACGCACCTCGTGTCGGCGACGTTCCCGCGCGAGGTGAAGTCGCTCGCGGATCGTCTCCAGAGCGATCCGGCGGCGGTCGAGGGGACGCCGCTCGGGACCGCGAACCAGGACATCGAGCACCTCGTCCACCTCGTCGATCAGCGCGAGCGCCTCGCCGCGATCATCAACCTGCTGCTCGAGGACGCGGAGGGCCAGACGCTCATCTTCGCGCGGACGCGCGCCGACGTCGCGGAGCTCACCGGACTCTTGCAAGATGCAGGTTTCTCGATCGCGATGCTCTCCGGCGAGATGGAGCAAGCGGAGCGCAACCGCGCGCTCGCGGCCTTCAAGCGCGGCGCGGCGGACGCGCTCGTCGCGACCGACGTCGCGGCGCGCGGCATCGACGTGACCGACGTGACGCGCGTGATCCACGCCGATCCGCCGACCGACGCGGACGCGTACACGCACCGCAGCGGCCGCACGGGCCGCGCGGGGAAGAAGGGGATCAGCTCGGTCCTCGTCACGCCGCGCGAGCTCGCGCGCACGACCGCGCTCCTCGGCCGCGCGAAGCTCCGCTGGCGCTTCGCGCCGATCCCGACGGCGGAGATGCTCCGCGACGCGCGCGACGCGAAGCTCCTCGCGCGCCTGGGCGCCGATTTCGTCGAGGGCGATGCGATCGACGAGCGGAGCCTCGCGCTGGCGGAGCGCATCCTCGCGTCGGGCGAGCCCGCGCGCGCGATCGGCCGTCTGGTGCAAGCGGCGCTGAAGCTCTCGGCGGAGCCACGCGAGGTGACGCCGATCGCGCCGCCGGAGGAGCGAGAGCGCCGGGACCAGGGCCGCGCCCCGACGCGCGAGGGCTACGTGCGCTTCCGCGTCTCGTGGGGCACCGTGTACGGCGCGGAGGTCCGGCGGCTCGTGGCGATGCTATGCCGCCGCGGCAAGATCGAGGGCCGCGACATCGGCGCGATCAACCTGGGCCGCACGAGCTCGGTCGTCGAGGTCGCCGCCCGCGTCGCCGACCCCTTCGAGCGCGCCGCCGCGAAGCCCGACCCGCGCGATCCACGCATCCACATCCGCAGGTGGAGCGACGAGCCGACGCGCGCGCAGGAGCTCGAGGCGACTCGACCGCCGCGGGCGACAGGGGCGACGGCGAAGAAGGAGCGCGCTTCGACGCGCGACCTCGCGGTGCCGGACCGACCTTCGCGCGCCGCGGCCAAGAAGGAGCGCGCTTCGACGCGCGATGTCGCCTTGCCCGAGCTCGCGCCTGTTGCGCCACCGGATCGGCCGTCGCGGGCGGCAAAGAAGGAGCGGGTCGTCGCCGCGCCCGATTCTGCGCCTGCGACGGTGCCGGATCGGCCTTCGCGCGCGGCGGCCAAGAAGGAGCGCGCTTCGGCGCATGATGTTGCAACGCCGGCCCCGCCGTCCTCGCGCTCGGTGACGAAGCAGGGCTCGGCGGCGGACGCGAATGCGCCGAAGAAGAAGGGCAAGAAGAAGCGCGAGGAGACGCCGTTCACGCCGCGCGACGCCGTCATCCGCCGCGAGCCGCGCTCGACGAAGGACGTCGCCGAGCCACCGCGCGACCACGCACCGAGCGGAGGGCCGCCGTTCAAGGCGTGGAAGAAGCCGGACGATCGCGGCGGCAAGCAGCCATGGAAGAAGGGCCCGCCGATCCCCGGTGCCCACCGCGGCGCTCGCGACGACCGTGGACCAAGCGGCCACGACGATCGCGGCCCCAACCGCGCCCCCCGCGACGACCGCACCCCCAACGATCGTGCACCGCGCGACGACCGCAAGCCGAACCGCGGACCGCACGGGAAGCACGCACCCCACGACCGCGCATCCCGCGACGACCGCGGACAGCCGCCGTGGAAGCAGGGCCCGCGTGACGACCGCGGACCACGCGACGACCGCCACCCCAGCGCGCGTGGCGGTGGAGGCGGGACGCGTGGTGGACCCCCACCGTGGGAGCGCTCCGGGCCGCGTCGCGGCGGTGGTCATGCTCCGCCGAAGCGCCGCGGACCACGGTAACGCGCGCAACCGCCAGCGCTCAACCGCCGCGGACCACGGCAAAGCGACCTCGGTCGGGGAAATTCTCGCCAGGAAGCGAGAATGGGCATTGGCGTCAGAATACTGCCGACCCTACGTCCGTTCGGAGACAGATGGATCTCTGGAGCGACCACGACGAGGAGCACGCGCCTTGCTGCGGCGCGTGTGCTTCGATCGGCGACGAGCCTCCGCTCGCCGGCGCGACGTTCCGCTACGACGCGAGCGAACGGCTCGTCATCCGCGCGCGGAGCAGGGGCGAGACGAAGGAGTACGCCGTCACGAAGGAGGTCGTCGTCGTCGGCCGCGCGCAGGGCCGCGTCGATCTCGTGCTCCCCGACAGCGTGATCAGCCGCGTCCAATGTCGCTTCGTCTTCGCGCACGGCGTCGTCGAGGTCGAGGACATGCGAAGCACCTGCGGTACCGCCGTGGGCGGCGAAATGATCACGCGGACGACGCTCCGCGAAGGAGACGTCGTCCGCGTCGGCGACAGCGAGCTCGAAGTCCGCCGCGCCTGAACGCGCCGGCCCGCCGGCCCGCCGGCGCGCTAAATCCGCTCGAACAGCGCCGCGGCGCCCTGGCCGCCGCCGATGCACATCGAGACGATGCCCCATTTGCCGCCCGTGCGGTGGAGGCCGTGGAGCAGCGTCGCGGTGAGCTTCGCGCCGGTGCAGCCGAGCGGGTGGCCGAGCGCGATCGCGCCGCCGTTCGGGTTGAGCACCTTGTCGTCGATGCCGAGCTCGCGCTGCACGTAGACCGCCTGGCTCGCGAACGCCTCGTTGATCTCGAAGCGATCGATCTGGTCGATCTTCATCCCCGTCTTCGCGAGCAGCTTCTTGATCGCCGGCACCGGGCCGATGCCCATGATCGCAGGGTCCACGCCGACGCTCACGAACGCGCGGAGATAACCGAGGCCCGTGACGCCGAGCGCCTTCGCCTTGTCGGCGCTCGCGACGAGCGCGGCGGCGGCGCCGTCCGAGAGCGGCGAGCTGTTGCCCGCGGTGACGGAGCCGACCTGCGTGAACGCAGGCTTCAACGCGGCGAGCCCCTCGAGCGTGGTGTCGGGGCGCGGGAGCTCGTCGGCGTCGAACGTGAACGCCTTCTTCTCCTCGCCCGCGTAGCGATACGCGGTGACGGGGACGATCTCCTTCGCGAAGACCTTCTTCTCGACCGCCTCCGAGCCGTTCTTCTGGCTGCGGAGCGCGAACTTGTCCTGCGCCTCGCGCTCGACGTTGAACTTCTTCGCGACGTTCTCCGCCGTGATGCCCATCGGCGTGTAGACGCTCGCCGCCTTCTCCATCGCCTCCGGCGACGCGGAGAGCTTGTTCCCCGTCATCGGGACCATGCTCATCGACTCGACGCCGCCGGCGAGGACGAGATCGGCCGAGCCCATCGCGATGGTGCCGGCCGCGGTCGCGATCGCCTGGAGGCCGCTCGCGCAGAAGCGGTTGATCGTCTGCGCGCTCGCCTCCTGCGGGAGACCGCCGAGGAGCTCCACCACGCGCGCGACGTTGAGGCCCTGCTCCCCCTCCGGCATCGCGCACCCGAGGACGAGGTCCTCGATCTCGGCGGCGCTCACCTTCGGGTTCCGCGCGAGCAGGCCGCGGACGACCTCGCCCGCCAACTCGTCCGGGCGCTTCTGCGAGAGAGAGCCCTTGTGCGCGCGACCCACCGCGCTCCGAACCGCGTCGATGATGACGATGTCTTTCATGTTGGCGAACAAAGTCGCGCAAAAACCGGGACGCGTCCAGCCCGGCCGGCGCGGACTACCGCCCCAGCACCTCGATCGGCACCGAGAGGAGTCCGATGCCGCGCTTCGGCGGCTTGAAGCGCGCCTTCGTGAACACGTCCGCCACGCAGCGCCGCGACTCCGGCGCGAGCGCCGAGGCCGACGCGGCGAGCGCGCACGCGACCGCGCCGTCCGCCTTCACCTGCGCGCCGACGACGACCGGCCCCGGCGGCGCGCCGCGGAGGCACGCCTTCGCGTCGGGGAGGAGGCCTTCGATCACGTCGTAGAGCTCCTCGCTCAAGCCGCGCGACTCGATCGTCTCGATGCTCGTCGGCGCCCTGACCTGGCCGAGCGAGACGGCCCCGCCGCGCACGACGATCGGGAGCGCGACGGTCCACTCCGCCGCGGTGGGCCGGAACGTCTCGCGCTCGACGCGCACGCGCATGCAGTCCTCGACCTCCTGCGTGAGGCCCGTGTCGTCGCTCGGGACCACACACGCCGACTTGCCTTCGCGATCGATCGCGGCGTGAAACGTGATGCGCCCGTCGAGCATCTCGGGCACCACCTTGCGGCCGGCCTCGTAGCAGCCGGTCACGTCGGCGGCGACGCGCGACCAGACGTCCTCCGGCGTCGCGATCGCCGACTTGGGCATCGGAGCCGCCGGCGCCTGCGGCTCCGGCGTGGGCCGCGGCTCCGTGCTCGCCCGCGTCGACGGGGCTGCGGGCGGGCCCTCGCGCGGCGGTGTCGTGACGCAGGCGGCGAGCGAGAGCGCCACGACGAAGCCGGAGGACGAGCGGAGCATGCGACCTGGTGTAGACGTCCGCGGTGTTTTGAGCGAGCTTGTTCGTCACGCATGCCGGCGACGTTCGTGAAGGGTGACTTCCTCGTCGAGGCTCCGCGCGGCCTCCGCGCGTTCGCGTGCCCCGTCGACACGACCGGCCGGCTCGACGCCGGCATCGCCGCCGCCGTCGCGAAGCGCTGGCCGTCGTTCGCGACGTGGTGGTCGGAGCGCAAGGCTCCTCAGCTCGGCGACGCCGTCGCGTGGCAAGAAGGCAACGACGTCATCTACGCGCTCGTCGTCCAGCGCCTCGGCACGCGGGCGAAGGTCTCGTGGCTCGAGCGCGCCGCGCAGTCGATGCTCCGCGACGCGGAGAGCCGCGGCCTCGAGCGCATCAACGTTCCGCGGCTCTGGGGCGGTCAGAGCGGCATCGCCGGCGACCGCGCCAAGCGCGTGCTCGAAGAGGTCGCGACCGCCGCGCCCGTCGCCCTCTTCGTGTTCGAGCAGTTCATTCGCAAAGCCCCTGAGCCCGAGCTCGAGGAAGAAGAAGAGCCGCCGACCGTCCCCGCCCCTCCCGCGCCGGAGAGCGAGCTCCCTCCCACCAAGCCCGCACCGAAGAAGAAGACCGCGGCGAAGAAGAAGGCGACGGCGGCAAAGAAGAAGACGACGACGGCAAAGAAGAAAAAGGCGACATCCAAGAAAAAGGCAGGGTGAATGCCATGGACGTGCAAAAAGGGCAGATCGTACGCATCGACGTCGAGCTCAAGGTGAGCGGAGGCGACGTCATCGAGTCTTCCCAGAAGAGCGGACCCGTCGAGTACAAGCACGGGTCGGGTCAGCTCCTCGACGCGCTCGAGAAGCAGCTCGAAGGGATGAAGGTCGGCGACGAGAAGAAGGGGACGATCAAAGCAGCGGACGCGTTCGGCGCGCCGTCGGCGCAGGTGACGAAGACGATCCCGCGCGCGTCCTTCCCGAAGGAGACGAAGCTCGACGTCGGCCAGCGCTTCGAGGCGAAGATCACCGCCGGCCAGCCCGTCTTCCTCGAGGTCACCGACGTCTCGGAGGAGACGATCGTCGCGAAGGTCATTCACCCGCTCGCCGACAAGGACATCGACTTCCAGGTGAAGGTGCTCGCGATCCGCCCGCCGCCGCCGCCGGTGCCGCCGCCGCCGGAGTCGATCAAAGGCGACGACCTGCTCGAAGACGACGCCTGACGAATTCGCGTCACACGTCCTCGGCGCCCGCGTTCTGACGGGCATGAAGCTCGACGCATCTCTCCTCTTCGCCTCTCTCGCCCTCCTCGCCTGCGAAGCCGAGCGCTCCGACGTCGCCGGCACGTGGCGGTTCGATCTCGACGCGTCCGACGTCGCGCCGCGGATCCGCGAGCAATGCGCGAAGACGGCCGACCCGACCGCGTGCTGGAACGAGATCGCCGCCGAGGCCAAGCTCGAGAAGGTCCGCTTCAGCGAGACCGACGCAACGGGCCACGCGACGTGGACCTCGTTCGCCGCCGATCCGAAGGGCGACGTCGTGTTCGTCCGCGTCCCGGTCGACCTCGTCGCAGACGGCGCCGGCCACGTCCTCGCGAAGGTCGCCGGCGCGCCGACGGGGACCCAGGCCGAGCACTTCGCGAAAGGAAAGATCAGCCAGCTCCGCGTCGAGCTCGTCGACGCGAAGACGATCGCGATCGACGATCCGAAGAAGGGCCGCCTCGTCTACGCGAAGGAGTGATCTCCGCGCTCGCCGGCGGAGGGCGTACCACGCTCGCGACACCACCTGATCGGCTCGATCGTCCCCTTCCCCCGCGAAACTCCATCGATTTCAGGGGATGGTTCCAGTGTAGGTGTAGGTACGCCACTTGCTGAGCCTCCCATCATCATGTGGAAGAAGCTCCTCGGGTTCGCGTGCGTGGGTCTCTTGGCGGCGTGCAGCGGTGCGGACGATCAGGCCGCGTCCTCGGAGGCCGCCGCGACGGGCGGGATCTCCCCCGACGCGATCGGCGAGTACAAGCTCGAGGACAACGACAGCTTCGGCGCGACGCTCAAGATCACGAGCGTGTCGCCCTTCCTCTTCGACCTCACCGTCGTCCGCAAGAGCGGCGGCGGCGCGATGGGCGACCTCGTGCAGGCGATGGCGCGCGTGTCCGACGGCAAGGCGACCTACGCGCCCGCGGCCGACTGCTCGATCGTCCTCCGCCCGCGGGCCGACGGCGTCGAGGTCCGCCAGGCCGGCTCGTGCGACAGCGAGGGCTTCGGCGCCTTCGTCGACGGCACCGGCATGTACGTGAAGAAGACGACCGCGCCCGAGCAAGGCGTCATCCTCGCGGGGCAGCCCTACGCGCGGCAGAACGACGACGGCCTCTCCGCCGGCTTCGAGATCACCGCCGTCACCGCGACGGAGATGACCTTCAACCTCACCGCCGTCGCGGAGGGCCCGAGCGGCCGCCACGGCGACATCCAGGGCGGCCGCGCCAAGATCGACGGCCGCGTCGCGACGTACACCGCGGGCTCCGACTGCACGATCACCTTCACGTTCAAGCCGGAGTCGTACGACGCCGACCTCGTGCAGGAGGGCCCCTGCTCGGAGGAGGCCGGCTTCGGCGCCTTCATCGACGTCACCGGCAACTACGCCCAGACCGAAGGCGACGAGCTCGAGGGCGGCTGATCAAGCTCGTCGTGGAGTGACGATAGCTCTGCCGTACGCGCGAGCGCGCGACGAAGAAAGATCGCAACAGGTCGTTGCGATCGCCATCGAATGCCGTGACAGGTCATTCCATGGAAGCGAAGCTCAGGTCGTTCGCCGTCGTTCCCCTCCTCGCCGTCGCTCTCGCCGGGTGCAAGCAGTCCGCCGCCGCGGAGCAGCAGAGGCCGCCCAAGCCCCCGGCTCACGTCGAGAAGGCGGAGGTCGTCGACGCGGACGCGCCCGTCCTCCTCCACCTCACCGGCACGCTCCGGGGCATGAAGGAGGCCGACCTCGCCGCCAACGCGGCCGGGCGTGTGCTTCGCACGTTCGTCGAGCGCGGCGACGAGGTGAAGGCCGGCACCGTCGTCGCGCAGCTCGACACGAGCGCCGCCGCGCTCGCGCTGAAGCAGGCCGCGGTCGACGTCCAGACCTCGAAGACACAGGAGTCGATCAACCAGGCCGACTGCGCGCGCTTCGAGCCGCTGATGAAGAGCGGCGCGATCAGCCCCGCCGAGTACGACAACGCGATCGCCAAGTGCAAGACCGCGCCGCTCCACCTCCTCTCCGCGCAGGCGCGCGAGAGCATCGCGGCCAAGAACGTCGGCGACGGGACGATCCGCGCGCCCTTCTCCGGCGTCGTCTCCGAGCGCTACGTCGAGGTCGGCGAATACGTGATGCCCAATTCCAAGGTCGTCTCCATCGCCGAGAACAGCGACCTCCGCCTCGAGCTCACGATCCCGGAGGCGAACATCGCCGCGGTGAAGAAGGACGCCGACGTCTCCTTCACCGTCGCGGCGTACCCCGACAAGGTCTTCCACGGCAAGGTCCGCCACGTCTCCGGCTCCGTCCGCGCGACGACGCGCGACCTCGTCGCCGAGGCGGTCGTCCCGAACCCGGACCGCCTCCTCCGCCCCGGCATGTTCACCGACGTCGCCATCTCGACCGGGACGCGTCCCCTCCCCTCCGTCCCCGCCGCCGCCGTCTTCGAGCGCCAGGACAAGAAGCGCGTCTTCGTGGTCAAAGACGGCCGCCTCGAGGAGCGCGTGCTCCAGGAGGGCCCCGTCGTCGACGAGCGCCTCGCGGTCGAGAGCGGCGTCAAGACGGGCGAGAAGGTCGCGATTGGCAACTTGGCCAATCTCCTCAATGGCCAGTCGGTCGACTGAGAGGCCATCATGCAATGGCTAGCTCGTATTTCGGTCCGTCGGCCGGTCTTCGCGTCCGTCCTCATCCTCGCGATCATGGTCCTCGGCG
Source organism: Labilithrix sp. (assembly GCA_019637155.1). Classification (NCBI taxonomy): domain Bacteria; kingdom Pseudomonadati; phylum Myxococcota; order Polyangiales; family Labilitrichaceae; genus Labilithrix; species Labilithrix sp. The sequence goes on from JAHBWE010000008.1 coordinate 396,902, forward strand.
TCGTCGGGTATTCCCGATTGGGCGTCGACCAATTCCCGAACGTCGATATCCCGATCGTCGTCGTGACGACGCACCTCGAGGGCGCCTCGCCGGAGGAGATCGAAATCGACGTCACCGACAAGATCGAGGCCGCGGTCAACACCATCGCCGGCATCGACGAGCTCAACTCGACGTCGAGCGAGGGCGTGTCGCAGGTCATCATCTCGTTCAAGCTCGAGAAGGACCTCGAGACGGCGGTGAACGACGTCCGCGACAAGATCAACCGCGTGACGCAGGACCTCCCGAAGGGGATCGACGCGCCCATCGTCACGAAGGTCGACCCGGGCGCGACGCCGGTGCTCCTCGTCGGCGTCCGCGCGAAGGACAATGGCGGCAGCGTCCGCGAGATCTCCGAGGTCGCGGACAAGACCGTGCGCCGCCAGCTCGAGACGATCAACGGCGTCGGCCAGGTCACGATCACGGGCAGCCGCGAGCGCCAGATCAACATCCTGATGAACCCGACCGCGCTGCGCGCGGAGAACATCACCGCGTCCGACGTCCTCCGTACGCTGCAGTCGCAGAACCTCATGACGCCGGGCGGCTCGCTCGAGACCGGCCCCAAGAGCGTCACGCTGAAGATCGAGGGGCGCGTCGCCAGCCGCGAGGCGATCGAGCGGCTCGTCATCAAGTCCACCGACGGCCGCATCCTCCGCATCGGCGACGTCGCGAAGGTCGTCGACGGGATGAAGGACGTCGAGAGCCTCGCGCGCTATGACGGACAGGACATCGTCGTCCTCTCGATCGTGAAGCAGTCCGGCACGAACACGATCGAGGTCACCGACGCGGTCCTGAAGCGCCTCGACGCGATCCGCCAGACGCTCCCGCCGAGCGCCGAGCTCGTCGTCGTCCGCGACAACTCGCAGTCGATCCGCACGAGCGTCCACGCCGTCACCGAGCACCTCGTCCTCGGCGCGCTCTTCGCCTCGCTCGTCGTCCTCCTCTTCCTCGGCAACGTCCGCAGCACGCTCATCGCCGCGGTCGCGATCCCCACCTCGGTCGTCGGCACGTTCGGCCTGATGTACGTGCAGGGCTACACCCTCAACGGCATCACGCTCCTCGCGCTCGCGCTCGCGGTCGGCCTCGTCATCGACGACGCGATCGTCGTCCTCGAGAACATCGTCCGCTTCATCGACGAGCGGAAGATGAAGCCGTTCCCCGCCTCGATCCTCGCGACCAAGGACATCGGCCTCGCCGTCCTCGCGACGACGCTCTCGCTGATGGCGGTCTTCGTCCCGGTCGCCTTCATCGGCGGCATCCCCGGCCGCTTCCTGAAGAGCTTCGGCTACACGATGGCGTTCTCGGTCGGCGTCTCGCTCATCGTCAGCTTCACCCTCACGCCGATGATGTCGGCGCGCATGCTGCGCCCGCACGAGTCGAACGTCCTCACCCGCGTCGTCGACAAGCTCTACGCGCCGATCGAGCGCCTCTACATGGCCGCGCTCCGCTTCTCGCTCGGCCGCCGCTGGGTCGTCGCGGCGGCGTGCGCGGTCACGCTCGGCTCCTGCGTCCCGGTCGCGAAATCGCTCCCCTCGTCGTTCCTCCCCCAGGACGACAAGGCGAAGTTCCAGGTCACGATGCGCGCGCCGGAGGGCACGAGCTCGGAGGAGACGCTCGTCATCGCCGAGCGCGCCGCGGTCGACCTCCGCCAGCTGCCGGGCGTCACGCATATCCTGATTACCGTCGCGGAGGACCAGCAGGCGACTCGCAACTACGCGCAGATCTACGTCGACATGGTCGACCCCGAGAAGCGCGAGCTCTCGCAGTTCGACGCGATGAACATGGCGCGCGACAAGGTCGTCGCGAAGCTGCCGCCGGGAATGCGCGTCAACGTCGCCGAAGTCCCCGACTTCTCGGTCGGCTCGAACACCCAGAACATCCAGTGGGTCATGTCCGGCACCGACATCGGCCTCCTCCAGCAATACGCCGACACGATCACGAAGGACCTCAAGGAATCGGGCCTCGCGGTGGACGTCGACACGACGAGCCTGCCGGGCCGCCCCGAGGTGAAGGTCCGCATCGACCGCGATCGCGCGGCGGACCTCGGCGTGAGCGTCTCCGACGTCGCCGCGACGCTCCAGATGCTCGTCGCGGGCGTGAAGGCCTCCACGTATCCCGAGAACGGCGAGGAATACGACATTCGCATTCGCGCGGAGTCGCAATACCGCGTCGACGCGTCCTCGCTCAACTTGATGAACGTGCCCTCGAGCAAATACGGAAATGTGCCGCTCGGCCAGGTCGTGAAGTGGTCCGACGGCACCGCGCCCTCCCGCATCAACCGCTACGGCCGTGAGCGCCAGATCACGCTCCTCGCCAACGCGGCGCCGGGTGTGGGGGAAGACAAGGTCAGCGCGTTCATCCAGAAGCGCTTCGAGGAGCAGGGCCCGCCCGCGAACTACCACCTTCAGCCGACGGGGCGCACGAAGTCCCAGGCCGAGACCGGCGCCGGATTCCTCCTCGCGATCGGGATCGCCTTCGTCTTCATGTACCTGATCCTCGCGGCGCAGTTCGAGTCGTGGCTCTACCCCGGCATCATCCTGGCCTCCCTCCCGCTCACCGTGCCGTTCGCCTTCATTTCACTGAAGCTCTTCGGGCAGAGCCTGAACCTATTCTCGATGCTGGGTCTCCTCGTGCTCTTCGGGGTCGTGAAGAAGAACGGCATCCTCCAGGTCGATCACACGAACGCGCTCCGCGCGAAGGGCGTCGACCGCCTCACGTCGCTGCTGCAGGGCAACCGCGAGCGTCTCCGTCCCATCCTGATGACGACGATCGCGTTCGTGGCCGGCATGCTGCCGCTCATCCTCTCGAAGGGCATCGGCTCGGGCCTCAACAAGGCGACGGCGAGCATCGTCATCGGCGGCCAGACGCTCTCGCTCCTCCTCACCCTCCTGGCCGTCCCGGTGTTGCACAGCTACGTCGACAGCGTCCGCGACTGGCTCGCGCGCCGCTCCGCGGGCCGCACGAAGATCGACCGCGGCGAGGACGAGGTCGACGCCGCGATCGCGGGGGTCTATCCGCTCGATACGTCGCACGCCGCCGGCGAGTAGGCGCTCACGCCGGCTCCTCGCGGTCGTCGGCCGGACATGGCCCCGCGACCGCGGCGGCGCCGAGCGTGCGGAGCAGATCCGCGCGGTCGGCGAAGCCGAGCTTGCGAATCGCGCGCGACAGGCACGACGCGACGGTGCCCTCCGCGATCCCGAGGTGATAGGCGACGAGCTTGTCGCTGTAGCCGCGCGCGGCGAGACCGGTCACGCGCGCCTCGAGCGCGCTCAGACCTCGCGGATCGGCGACGCGCTCCGGGTTCCGATGGGCGAGGAGGTAGCGCTTCCCGTCGGCGTCGAAGCGCTCGACGAGCGACCAGCGGCCGTCGACCAGGCCCTGCCAGACTCCGGGCGGCGCGTCCGCGTCGCGCGCCCCGCCTTCAGGTGAGCGCTCAGCATCTGGTACGTCGCACGTTCGGCGGGATGGACCGTGTCGGCCTTCAGCCTCGGCCCGATGAGGAGCGTGACGCCGTTCCCGTCGATGTGGTGGTTGACGAGGTGAAGGATCTCGCGGATGCGCGGGACGCCGAGCGTGTACATCCAGCGCGGCCCGTACGTCTCGAACTCGGAGAGGAGCATTCGATCGGCCGACTGCACGATGCCCTTCCGAATGACCTTCTCGTAGAGACGGCCCCTCATCCGCTGGAGCGCGTTGGCGCGCCCCGAGCGGCAGCGCTCGAGGAGCTCGCGCATGACGCGGATGCGCGCCATCGCGAGGCCTCCCGGACGCGTGCTCACGGGCTCGCCGAAGCGGACGAAGCGAGGGTCGACCTCCACGTGGTAGGCGAGCACGTCCTCCACCTTCAAGATGGGCGCCGCGAGCCGCGCGAGGTTGCCGAGCCACTGTTCCTCGGTCGCGCGCAGGTCGTAGCAGGCTTCGACCATCGCGATGGGGTCGCGCGTTGCGGCCATGCCGTCGAAGGATGACCGCTCGTCGGGCTACCGCGCAAGGAATTGCCCATGGCGACGGCGCTCCTCCTCGCGGACGCTGTCCACCATGCATCCTCGGGGTAGGGACGTTCGCGTCGCGACGGCGCTCGTGACGTTCTCGCTCGCGTGGCCAGCGCAGGCGGCCACCGGCGACACGCGGCGCACCGACGAAGAGATCGACGCGAAGCTCGTGGACCTCCGGCGCGACCTCGCCGCCGAGGAGGCGAAGCTCGACGACATCGGCAAGCGCGAGCTCTACACCGCGCTCGTCATGTCGCCCGGACGCGCGCGGCTCGCCGGCGACGGACCTGCCGTCGATCGGGACGGGGGCGTCTCGCCGGGGCCGAAGCGCGTCGATGCGCGCATCGGCATCAGCGCGCCTCTCCGCAAGGACGCCCTCTACCTCTCGGTCGGACCGTACACGTCGGACGCCGAGCACGTGCACTTCGGGCTCGGCTACGTCCAGTTCTTCGGCGACCAGAAGGTCAAGAGCCTTCATCCATTTCTCGGCACTCGGTTCGGTATGACGACGCGCGCCTTCAGCAGCATTCCCTTCTTCGAGGCGGCCGTCTCGGGCGGCATGCGCGTCGAGCTCTCGACCGTGGTCATGATGACGATCGCGGTGGAGGCCTCCGTCCCGACCGACCTCGGCAGGAAGGACCTCCAGATGGCGCTCGACCTCGCCCTGCCGATCGGCGTCGAGGTGGTGCTGTGAGCCGCCCGGCCGTCGTCGTCGCCGTTGCCGCGCTCCTCGGCGCCGCGGCGCCGTCGCTCGGTTGCATGCACAAGGACAGCCGCGCGGCCGAGGCGCTGCGCGAGCGCATCGCGGCGCTCGAGCTCGAGCGCGCTCGCGAGCATCGCCTCGGCTGCGACGACGACTGCGAGACCCGCGCAGAGGCGTATTGCAAGGAGAGCATGGAGCTCGGCACGGCGGTGAGCGTGGCGCGGGTCGACGACCAAACCGGCGAACGTCATGTCGTGTTCGACTGCCGCGTCGATACGGAGCGGCAGCGCGAGATGGCCCGCGCCGAGCGAGACCGGCGGCGCCGGGAGCCCTTCGAAGCCTCGTCGTTCGACGAGGCCGAGGGGACCTGCATCAAGCGCCGGACGCGGGGGGAGGTCCATTTCGTCGTCGCGGAGAAGGGGTCGACGTACCACTGCGTCTTCGCGGGAGGCGGCGAGGACGAGGAGGCGGACGGCAAGAAGATCAAGCCCTGCTCGCTCGCGTATGGGGCCGAGGCGTGCAAGGACGCCGCGCTCGCCGCGTGCTACGAGGTCCGCGAGCGGCTCGCCGAGAGCTTCTACCCGACCTCGCTGGCGCGCTTCCCGACGCCGCGATCGCCCCGCGTCTCCGTCCACGAGATCGATGACCCGACGACGCGCGAGCGCGTCGGCTTCTACGTGACCTCCGACTGCGGGCTCGAGGACGACGAGGAGCGCGAGGCGCGGCGGCACATGCCGCGCGGAGCGAGGTGCGACGACTATCCTGCCTGCAAGTACCGCAACGACCACCGGCGCGACGCGGCGATCTTCGCCGCGATCGCGGCGCGCCAAGCGTCGCGTTCGAGCCCCGCCGCGGCCGGCACGGCGGTGGTCTCTCCGCCGTCGACGACCTCGAAGGCGACGACGTCGAAGGAGCCCGCGGAGGGCCTCTACGTCCTCGACGCCGGCTGCGTCGACACGCCCGATACGGGCGCCTGCGCGGAGCACTCGACCTATTGCGTCGAGCGCACCGGCGGCCGCTGGGTCGGGACGATCGCGCGGAGGTCGCCGGCCCTCGTCCGCAACAAGATCGACGCGCACCGGAAGATCTTCGACGTCCCCGCGAACGGAGGCGAAGGGACGTTCACGTTCTTCCTCCCGTTCGAGGACACCGCCTGCAGCGCGGCCGCGCTGGTGGACCTCCCCGCGACGAGCACGCGCTCCGAGGACGGCCGAGTCCTCACCGTTCGTTACCAGAAGCTGCGCCGCGACCCGCGGTCGTGCGCGATCGTCCACGAGGGCGTGTCGACCTCGAGCGTCTACTACAAGGCAAGGACGGGCGACGATCAGTGCCGAGCGCCGGTCGTACCGATCCCGCCCGTCCCCTTCCCCCTCCCTCCGCCCAGCGTCGGCAAGGGCAACGGGTGACACGACGCCGACGCGTCACCGCCGCCAGCTTTCGGATCGAAATATTCGGCGTGACGACTCAGCAGCAGCTGGACTTCCCGCCCTTGCAGCAGTCTTCCCAGAGGTAGTCGGTGAGGGCGCGCAGCGCGGCGCTGTAATAAATGTACGTCCCGTCGCGCCGCGCCGCGAGGAGGCCCGTGCGCGCGAGGCGGTCGATGTGATGGCTCAACGTCGACGCGGGGACGTCGAGCTTCGCCTGGAGCTCGCCGGCTCGGCGTGACTCTCCAGCTTGATGGCCTCCTGTCTGGAGGACGCCGGTCGCCCCCGAAGGACGCAGAAAATCTGCCGCGTGAGTCATCGTCGGACCAGGTGCTCGCCGTCCCAGCGGTACTCCCCCGCGCTCGCGCAGATCCTCGCGACGAGCGTCTCTTCCTCGCCGCAAGGCCCGGAGGAGCAGACGTCCTGGCATCCAGCTCGAACGCGAAGCTCGACGCCGGCTTGGTGTACTCGAAAAGAAAGACGCGCCACGACGGCGTCGGGAGACCTCATGCTCCCGTGCACCTGACGGTCCAGCGGGAAGGACCAGCGTGGTTGCGCGTTCGAGCCGTGGCTGACGGTCAACGTGCGCTCCGTGAACGGCCCAGTCGCGTGGTGATGAATCAGGCTCTTCGTCTCGAGGCAGACGGTAACCGACGAAGCCGGATGGCAGCATTGCGTGGCGGTCGCGCCCTCCGCCGGGTAAACCGGCGGAAACACACAAGCGCCGGCTTCCGGCCAAGGCGTCACCGCCGGCGGAGTCGAGCACGACGAGAAACAGAGGCTCGCGACGAGAGCCTTCACGCGCCGGGCGGCGGTGAGCGTCAATTGCGCAACGGTTTATTGTTCATCAGCATGTACTGCATGCGCTCGAGGCTCTTGGGTTCGCCGCAGAGGCTCACGAAGGCCTCGCGCTCGAGCTCGAGGATCTCGTCTTCCGTGACCTCCCGCGTGGCGCCGCCGATGCCGCCGCAGAGGACGTGGGCGAGCTTGCGCGCGATCTTGGCGTCGTGCTCGCTCGCGTAGCCGCCGGCGACGAGGGTGTCGACCATCATGCCGAGCGTCGCGATGCCGCTCTCGCCCGGGAGGCGGTAGGCCTTCGGCGTCGGCGGGTGGTAGCCCGACTCCGCGAGGCCGATCGCGCGCTTCTTGGCCTCATAGACTTGGCGGGCGCGGTCGAAGGAGACGCCGTCGGTCTTGCGGAAGTAGCCGAGCGCCTTCGCCTCCTCGGCGGAGGTGGCGACCTTCGCGAGGGCGATGTTCTTGAACGTCTGCGTCACGTACTCGTAGGTGGAGACGTTCGTGCCCTCCGGGATCCCCTCGAGCGCGCGCCACAGCATGTTCATCGTGCCCGCGCCGCCCGGGATGAGGCCGACGCCGACCTCGACGAGGCCCGAGTACGTCTCCGCCGCCGCCTGCACGTGGCCCGCGCCCATGCAGAGCTCGAGGCCGCCGCCCAGCGTCATGCCGTAGGGAGCGGCGACGACCGGGACGCGCGCGTACTTCATCTTCTGCGTCGCGTACTGGTAGCCCTTCACCATCTCCTTGATCGGCTCCCACTGCTGCTGGCTCGCGCTCATCACGACGAGGAGCAGGTTGGCGCCGACGCAGAAGTGATCGCCCTCGTTCGCGACGAGCAGCGCGCGGTAGTTCGTCTCCGCCTCGGCGACCGCTTTGCCGATCATCTGGATGACGTCGGGGTCGATGCTGTTCGCCTTCGTCTTGAAGGTGAGGCCGAGCACGCCGTCGCCGAGGTCCCACGCCTCCGCGCCGTCGTTCTTGAGGACCGGCTTGTCGCCTCTTCGGGCTTTGGGGAGCGTGACGTAGCGCGGGTCCTGCTTGCGCTCGACGTAATTGCCTTTTGCGAGGCTCGCCTCTTTGCCGTCCTGGTACCAAGAGGTGACGCCATTGGCGATCATCTTGTGGACCGACTCGGGGAGCTTGTGGCCCGCTTTTTCGATGGCCTCCGCCGTCTCCTTGAGGCCGAGCGCGTCCCAGGTCTCGAAGGGGCCGAGCTCCCAGGCGTATCCCCACTTCATCGCGTCGTCGACCGCGGCGACGGAGTCCGAGATTTCGCCGATGCGGCGCGCGGAATAGGCGAGTGAGCGATAAAGGACCTTGCGCGCGAAGTCACCGGCTTTGCCCTGATCGGCGACGAGCTTCTTCACGCGCTCTTTGACGTCTTCGACCTTGGCGAGGGTCTTCGTCGTCGCCTTGATGCCCTCGTCGCCGGCCTTGGGACGGTATTCGAGCGTCTTCGGGTCGAACGTCATGATGCTCTTGTCGGGCATCCGCTTGTAGAAGCCGCCCTTCGTCTTGTCGCCGAGGAGCTTCCTCTCGACCATCGTCTTCACGTAGTCGGGCATCTTGAAGACCTCGCGGTCTTCGTCCTTCGTGAGCGACGTGTAGCAGTTGTCCGCGACGTGGACGAAGGTGTCGAGGCCGACGAGGTCGCCGGTGCGGAAGCTCGCGCTCTTCGGGTGGCCCATCGGGGTGCCGGTGATGTTGTCGACGTCCTCGGGGGCGAGGCCGTCGGCGAGCATCTGATGGATCGTCGCCATCATCGCGTGCGTTCCGATGCGGTTGCCGATGAAGTTCGGCGTGTCCTTGCCGAACACGACGCCCTTGCCCAACGTGTCCTGGGCGAAGCGCTCGACGTGCGCGAGGACCTCGGGATCGGTCTCCGGGCCGGGGACGATCTCGAGGAGCTTCATGTAGCGGACCGGGTTGAAGAAGTGCAGGACGACGAAGTGCTTCTTCAGGTTGGCGGAGGAGGACTTCGTCATCTCCGCGATCTGGAGGCCGGACGTGTTGGAGGCGACGATGCAGTGCTCCGGCACGACCTTCTCGAGGCGCGCGAGGAGGGCCTGCTTCGCGTCCATCTTCTCGATGATCGCCTCGATGACGAGGTCGACGTCCTTCAGCTTGTCGAAGTCGTCTTCGGTGTTGCCGACCGTGATGAGGCGCGCGGCGTCCTTGTGATAGAAGGCCGCCGGCTTGGCCTTGAGCGCCTTCTCGAGGCCGCCCGCGGCGAAGCCGTTGCGCTTCGCCGGGTTCTTCTTGTCGGCGTCGGACAGGTTGGGCGGGACGATGTCGAGGAGGAGGACCTCGAGCCCGGCGTTGGCGAAGTGAGCGGCGATACCGCTGCCCATGACCCCGGCCCCGATGACGGCCGTGCGACGAATCGGCTTCTGCATGATGGGGCCGGGATCTCACACGAGATCCGTGCCCTCGCGCAAGGGTCGGCGCGATCGATCTCAGCCTTATTTTCGGAAGCCGCGCGGCTCGAGACCGCGGAGGTACGTCACGACCGCAGCCTGCTCCTCCGCGTCCTTCGTCTTCCACTTGTGGCCGTCGGGGTACCTCGTCTCGTCGACGTCGATCGGGCGGTTGTTGGTCGAGAGACCGGTCGAGATCGTGAAGCCGATCTTCTCGTCGGTGACGGTCGCGAGCGCGGCGGGCGAGTGGTCGATGTCCTGCCCGTTCTGGTGGCAGTCCGTGCACGGCGGGTTCTTCGCGTCCCCCGCGATGCCGTTCTCGTAGCGCGCCTTGCCGGCCGCCCACGCCGCCGGCGTGTACGTCGCGACGTTGAGCACGCCGGTCGCGGTCCGGTTCTTCGACTTCGCGGTGAAGGTGACCTCACCCGGCGCCTTCACCGTCACCATGTAGTACCTGCCGAGGTCGGTGCCGTTCTCCGTCACCGGGTTCCTCAGCTCCACCTTCTCGAACGAGACGGACGCGGCCGGCGACGCGGTCACGGTGAGATCGTCGTCCGCGTCGTAGACCGCGAACGGCACCATGTACGTGTGCTCGCCGTCGAACCCCGAGTACATGACCTCCGGCTTGAAGCCGAGGATGCCGAGCCCGGAGTCCGCAGGCGGCTTCCCCGAGCCGGAGTCGACGGTGGTGTCGTCATCGTCGTCGTCTTCATCGACGTACGTGGTCTCCGTCTTCGTGCACGCGAACATGACGGAGGCGAGGAGAGCCGCGGCGAGCGAGAGATGAAGGGCAACGGAGCGCAAAGCCATAGCCCTGATCTTACGGTACGCTCGAAGACGATGCGAGGAGGCCTTCGGCACATCACCGCCGTGCTCGTGGTCCTCGGTATCGCGGCTTGCGGCACCTTCCTCGACACCGGCAACGATCCGCCGCCGGTAGACACGAGCAACGCCGGGAACGCGACCGCGGACGGCGGACCCGCGCCGGGAGATGACGCGGCGCTCGGTGGCGTGGCGGAGTGCGAGGTCTTGCCGCCCGGAAGCGAATGCTCCAGAGGCCTTTGTTTCCCCGACGGCAGCTGCAGCCCGCGGCTCGCCGACGGGCAGCCGTGCGACGTGACGTGGCAATGCGCGTCGGGCGTCTGCAAGCGATCGCGCGACGGCGTCGACGGCGGACCCCCGAGCGGCGAGTGCGTGCCGGTGAAAGAGGCCGGCTGCGAGTACCCGGGGCTGGTGCCCGAGAGCGCTAGCTGCACGTGCTGCCTCGGCGCGCTTTGCGTGGCGCGTCCCCTCGGTCCTAACGGGAGCTGCGAGCTCTGCGCGATCGGCGGCCAGGCGTGCGTGGAGGAACCGAACAGGAAGAAGGGGCAGGCGTGCTGTGAGGGCTATCGCTGCGAGAACGCCGTGTGCGTCCTCGGCTCGAGCGTCACGGAGTAGCCGGCGCCGGCGCGGGATCCTTCTCTCCGAACACGCCCTCCCAGCGGGCGACGACGCAGGCGGCGAGGCCGTTGCCGGTGAGGTTCAGGGCGCTTCGGGCCATGTCCATGATCTCGTCCACGGCGAGGATCATCGCGACGCCGGCTTCGCCGGGGAGGTTGAAGCTCGCGCACGTGCCCGCGATGATCACGAGCGTCGCGCGTGGGACGCCGGCGACGCCCTTCGACGTCAGCATGAACGTGAGCGCCATCATGATCTGCGTGCCGAGCGGCATGTCGATGTGCGCCGCTTGCGCGATCGTGAGCGACGCGAGCACGAGATAGAGCGTCGAGCCGTCGAGGTTGAACGAGTAGCCGGTGGGGATGACGAAGCTCGCGACGCGGCGCGGGACCCCGAACTTCTCCATCTGCTCGAGGAGGAGCGGCAGCGCCGCTTCGCTCGACGCGGCGCCGTACGCGATCGTCGCGGGCTCGCGGACGTGCTGGAAGAAGCCGCGGACGGGGATGCGGCATATCAAGAGCACCGGGATGAAGACGAGGACGAGGAGCAGCGCGAGCGAGAGGTAGAGGCTGCCGACGAGCACGCTGTAGTGCTTGAGCAGGTCGAAGACGGCGGGCCAGCCCTTCGCTCCGCCCGGCGTGCCCGACGCCATGTGGCTCACGTTGTACGCCATCGCGCCGAACACCCCGAGGGGCGTGAGCTTCATGATCATCTCGGTGTACTTGAACATCACGTGCCCGACGCCTTCGAAGAAGCGCAGGACCGGCGCGCCGCGTTCGCCCTCCCTCACCCCGACGCGGATGAGCGCGACGCCGAAGAGCGCGGAGAAGATGACGACGGGGAGGATGTCTCCCTCCGCCGCGTGCTTCACGAGGCTCGAGGGGAACGCGTGCATCGCGATCTCCCAGCCGTCCTTCGGCTTCTGCAGCGTCGCGTGCGCGTCCTGGACGAGCGGGAGACCTTCGCCCGGCTTCAGCGTGTTCCCGATGAAGAGGCCGACCACGAGCGCGATGGTGGTGACGATCTCGAAGTAGAGGAGCGACTTCGCGCCCATGCGGCCGACCGCCTTGAGGTCGCCGGTCTGCGCGATGCCGGTGATGATCGTCGCGACGAGGATCGGGACGATGATGCCCTTGATGAGCGCGATGAACGCCTTCGAGAAGAACTGGAAGAGGTGGAAGGCGATCGGGTGATCGTGCTCGGGGAAGAGGCCGCCGACGACGACGCCGAGGAGCAGCGCCACGAAGATGAGCGGCGTACCGCTGAGACCGCTCTTCTTCTTCTTGGACGCCGCGGTGGGCTCAGACATCCGCCGAGGGTTGCATGCTTTCGGGCGAGCGGCGCGACAATGCGCGCTCGGAGACCGACGGCTCCGCGTCGGGATCGCGACCGTCGCGGATCGCCGCCGCGCGGCGCTGCTTCTCCGCGAGCGCCTTCACCGCGTCGAGGCAGCGATCGGCCGCGCGCTTCTGCATCGTGATCGAATTCGTGCGCGCGCGGAGATCGCTCACGTCCACCGGCGGACCGAAGTACACGTCGACGGGGTGCTCCTTCGGCGTGAGGGCGTTCATCTTCATCTCGCCGAGGATGCTCTGGCCCATCCCGAGCGCGAAGACAGGGATCACCTTCGCGCGCGTCGCGCCGAGGGCGATGCGTCCGACGCCGGGCTGCGCGGGGAGGAACGTGTACGGATCGTCGTTCTTGTTGCGCGTGCCCTCGGGATGGATGCCGAGCACGGTGCCGATGTCCGTGCGGTTCAGCTCCTCGATGCAGCGCTCCACCGAGTACTGGTTGAAGCCCTTCTTCTCCTTCTCGCGCATCACCGGCGGGAACATGCGCATCCCGCTCATCACCGCGTTCACGAGCGGGCCGGCGGGGTGGTCGTAGAAGAACTTCTGCCGAACGGGGAAGAAGATCCGCTTCGTGAGGTTGGTCCGCCAGTAACAGAGCGCGGTGATGGTGAAGAAGTCGAAGAACGAGCGGTGGTTGGCGACGAGGAGGACGCTGTCCTTCTTGCCGTACTGCTGGAGGATCTCGAGGCCGTGCACGTGGAAGCGGCGCCCGCCGCACGAGTAGATGAGCGCGCCCATGAACGCGCTGTTCCACGTCGCCGAGATCGGCGTCAGCGCCGGACGCGCGAAGAAGTCGGCGAGCTCGAACGTGGCGCGTTCGAGCCGGCTGAGAGGAGCGAGCTGCTCGGCGGTGGGACGCACGCGAAGGTCTTAGCAATCATGGAGAAAAAGTCGGCTTGAAAAGCACGGACCGCGAGCTGTGCCACCACCTGGCACACCCCGATCCGCGTGTCCGGGACGAGTTGTGTGCCGCAAAATTTTGTTCCGTACATACCAACACTTATGCGCTCTAGCGGAATGGACCGCGGCTTGCTCCAATGCCGCGCATGACGATCAAGACCGCCTTCGTCGTTCTCGCCGCCATCACGTCCGCCGCCGCCGTCGGCTGCGGTGGAGGGGGATCGAACGGATCGACCAACACCGGCACGATCCGCGCGAGCCTCCACCGCGCGCAGAACTGCACCGACCTCCTCTCCGACCTGAAGGCGGACGCGAAGTACAAGCTCGACAAGGCGCTCGATTACTCCATCCGCGGCATCCGCGAGTGCCAGAAGCGCTACCCGGACTCGCAGTGCGCCTACTACGGCGGCTACGGCTACCCGATGCGCGGCGGCGTGAGCTTCGGCGGGACCGACGACATGGGCCGCGCCGAGTCGGCTCCCACCTCCGGCGGCGCGCCGCCGCCGGCCGCGGGTGCGCCCGGCTCGTCGTCGTCGTCGACCTCGTCCTCGTCGGGCTCCTCCGGCAGCATGTCCAACTCCGCCGGCGACGCCAAGGCCGAGAGCCCCGGCGCCTCCAGCTACTCGGAGACGAACACGCAGGTGAAGGGCGTCGACGAGGCGGACATCGTCAAGAACGACGGCAAGAACCTCTACATCCTGCACGGGAGCCAGTTCAAGGTCGTGCAGGCGTTCCCCGCGACCGAGATGAAGGACGCGGGCACGTTCGACATCGAGGGCTCGCCGACGGAGATGTTCGTCGCCGACGGCAAGGTCGTCGTCTACTCGCAGGTCAACGGCGCGAAGGTCTTCGCCGCGGCGGGCGTCGCAAAGCGTGCACAGTACAACGAGTTCGGCTACTATGGCGGCGGCTCCTCGGCGTCGACGGACGCCGCGCGCCCCTACCCCGGCGATCCCGGCTCGCCCGAGACGCCCGAGGTCTACATCCCGCTCACGAAGATCACGGTGCTGAACCTCCAGGGCACGACGCCGGTCCTCGCGCGCGAGTCCTACTACGAGGGCGGCTACCTCGACTCGCGCCGCGTCGGCTCGAGCGTCCGCACCGTGTTCCAGGGCTACAACTACGGCCCGCCGCTGAAGCACAGCGTCTACGACATCCTCCCGCAGCCGACGTCGCCGCCGTACGATCCGAACACGGGCGGCGACATCAAGGGCAACGGCGAGATCCCGACGCAGGACCCGTCGCCGAAGACCGGCGCCGACATGATCGCGGCGATCGAGAAGCTCCGCGCGACGAACCACGGCATCATCGACGCGAGCGTCATCGGCGACTGGCTTCCCTACACCTTCGTGAAGAACGGCGACGCGGTCTCCGCGAACACGACGGCGTGCGAGGACTTCTACGTCCCGACGGTGGGCTCCACCGAGAGCGGCATCACCGAGGTCTCGACCTTCGACCTGAACGATCCGGCGGGCACGCCGCGCGCGACCGCCATCCTCGGCCGCGCCGACACGGTCTACGGCAACGCGGACACGATGTACCTCGCGGCGCACGCGTGGGTCGAGCTCCCGTTCGCGTGGTACGACGACGGCGACGTCGCGATCGGCGGCGGGACCGACGGCTGGAGCGGCAGCAGCAGCGGCGGCAGCGGCAGCCCGGGCAACCCGGGCAACGCCGGCGGCGACACGATCGAGCCCGCGCCCGCGCCGACGCCGCCGCAGCCCACGCCCGGCGGCATCGGGACGAAGACGCTGCGTCCGCGCACCGACCAGGCGGCGCCGCAGGCCTTCCCGTACTCGCAGAGCAACACCCACGTGCACAAATTCGAGTTCCAGTCGGACGCGAAGTTCGCGAACTACGTCGCGTCGGGCACGGTCCGCGGCACGGTGAAGGACCAGTTCTCGCTCGACGACAAGGACGGCATCCTCCGCCTCGCGTCGCACGAGCAGCGCACGTACGTCACGGCGGACGGCCGCTACGCGCACGCCGACGGCAGCGTCATCCCGAAGGGCTCGCCGCCGCCGGCGCGCCCGGCGATGGTGAACCACCTCTTCACGCTCGAGCAGAAGGGCCCCTGGCTCGAGACGATCGGCGACGGCGGCGACCTCGCTCCGAACGAGCAGATCTACAGCGTCCGCTTCGTCGAGCACCGCGGCTACGTCGTCACGTTCCGCCAGGTCGACCCGCTCTTCGTCTTCGATCTCTCGAACCCGTCGAAGCCGAACAAGCTCGGTGAGCTCACGATCCCCGGCTTCTCGACGTACATGCACCCGCTCGGCTCGACGCACCTCCTCACGATCGGGCGCGACGCGAGCCCCGAGGGCCGCGTGCAGGCGCTGCAGCTCAAGATCTTCGACGTGACCGACGGCGCGAACCCGCGCACCGCTTGGGAGCTCACGTACACCGGGAGCGAGTACGGCTCGAGCGACGCGGAGCACGACCACAAGGCGTTCACCTACTTCCCGCAGGCGGACGGCACGGGCTACCTCGCGCTCCCGTTCTACAGCTACGGCTACGACCCGAACGACCCCTACGGCGGCATGAAGAGCACGCTGGAGATCTTCCACGTGAACACGGCGTCGGGGATCAAGAAGCTCGGCGCGATCGACGCGAGCACGCTCGTGAAGGACCGCCAGAACGGCTACTGCGGCGGCTACTACGGCCCCTCGGTCCGCCGCGGCGTCTTCCTCGACAGCACCGTCTACGCGATCTCGTACGGCGGCATCGCGGCGAAGGACATCAAGGCCCTCGACGCGCCGGCCCTCACCCTCCCCCTCTCGACCCCGAAGGCCAACGACTACTACGGCCGCCCGGTGCCCGCCTGCGACGCCGTCCCGACGCCGCAAGACTTCTGATCCACTTCGCAGCACGTACGCGAGAGCCGCGGCCCACGAGGCCGGCGGCTCTTCGCCATTTCGGCGCGCGGTGCGATAGAGTCGCGGGCGATGGTTCGTGCGTATCGCCTCGCCCTCCTCGCCGTCGTCGCTGGTTGCTCCCCTTCGCCGGAGCCGGTCGCGCCCGTGTCGTCCGCGCCGCCGCCGGCGGCCAGCGCGGGCGAAGCCGCGGCCACGCCGGAGGCGGCGACGATGACGGCCGACGAGGCGCTCGCGAAGCTGCGGGTCGTGTCGCCGACGGCGCGGGAGCTTCCGGTGGCGGGGCGCGCCGCGGTCCTCGACGAGCTCGGGCGCACGCTCGACGCCTTGCGCGCGGACGGCGGCGACGCGATCCGGATCTTCGGCGTGCGCCCCGACGGCCTCCTCGGCAAGCTCGGTCTCGAGAACGGCGACCGCCTCGAGGCGATCGACGACAAGCCGCCGACGACCGAGACCCTCACCGCGGCGAAGTCCAACCCGTCGACGTCGCTCCGCGTCGCCCGCCGCGGCGCCACGTCGACGACGCTGACCCTCGAGTTCAAGTAGTCGATCACCCCTTCGCGGGGAGGAGGCAGCCTGGGTTCAGGATGCCCTGCGGATCGAGCTTGTCCTTCGCGGCGAGGAGGGTGGACTCGAAGAGCGCGGGCCGCTCCTTCTCGTACCAGGGGCGGTGCGTGCGGCCGACGGCGTGGTGATGCGTGACCGTGCCGCCGTTCGCGAGGATCGCTTCCATCGCCGCCGCCTTGATCGCCGTCCACTGCTCGATCTCCGCGTCGGCGCGGCCGGGCGCGATGAACGTGTAGTAGGGCGCGGGGCCGTCCGGATAGACGTGCGTGAAGCGGCACGTGATGATGCCGCCGCCGCAGACCTCCTGCATCGCCTTCTCCACCGCGCTCGTCACCGCCGCGTGGAGCGCCGGGAACTTCTCCCACGTGCACGCCGTTTCGAACGTGTCGCAGACCACGCCGAGGCTCACGAGCGCGCTCTGCATGTACGGCGCGTCGAAGAACGAGCGCTTCCACGTCGCCGCGTCGGTCGCCTCGTGACTCATGTCCGGGAGCTCGCTCGCGGGTGGGACCGAGGGCGGCGGCGCCTGGCTCGCGCCCGGACGCATCGAGTACGTCGCGTCGATGAAGTACTTCGGCTCCTCCTCGCAGTTGCCGTTGAGGTCGGTCGCGATCGAGAGCGCGCGCTCCATCCACGGCTCGACGGGGTGATCCGCCGACTCGAACGCGAGGAGGAGGACCGCCTTGCCGTCCTTCGTGACGCGATGGAGCATCGCCTCCTTCTCGTCGAGGAGGCGGCAGTTCGAGGGGTAGAGGCCCGACTGCGAGAGCGCGCGCGTCGCCGCGATGCCGTCGGCGAAGCGATCGAAGTGCACGCTCGCGGAGGCGCGCCAGCGCGGGCGCGGCTGCACGCGGACCCACGCCTCCGTGATGACGCCGAGCACACCCTCCGATCCGAGGAAGAGGCGCTCCGGCGCGGGGCCGGCGCCGGACGCGGGGACGCGGCGCGTCTCGAGGACGCCCGCCGGCGTGAGGACGCGGAGCGCTTGGACGAGGTCGTCGATGTGCGTGTAGAGCGTCGCGTAGTGCCCGCCCGCGCGCGTCGCGATCCAGCCGCCGAGGGTGGAGAGCTCGAAGCTCTGCGGGTAGTGCCGCAGCGTGAGGCCTTGCGCCGCGAGCTGGAGCGAGATGCGCGGGCCCGTCGCGCCCGCCTGGATGCGCGCGGAGCGCGAGGTGGTGTCGATCTCGAGGACCTTGTCCATCTTCGACATGTCCACGCACGCGGTGCCGCGATGACGGCCCGAGGCGCGATGCTCCGTCGCGCCGACGACGTTCGTGCCGCCGCCGTACGGGACGAACGCGATCGACTCCGCCTCGCAGAAGCGGAAGAGGAGCGCGAGCTGCGCCTCGTCGCTCGGGTGAAAGACCCAGTCGGGCGCGGCGGAGAAGTCGCCGCTGAAGCCGCGGACGAGGTCCTTGTAGCCGCGACCGTAGGTGTGGGAAGCGCGGACGCGGGCGTCGGTCGTGCCGAAGGCCTTCAGCTCGACCGGGGGTTGATAGCGCGGCTCCGGGAGCTTCGCCGACGCGATGCCGGGGAGCGGTCGGAGCGTCGGCTCGGCGCCGAACACCTGAGCGAGACGACCGGCGAGCGACTTACGGACGTCGTCGTTCGGAAACTTTTCGTCGTACCCCCAGGCCCAAAAGCTACGCGCACTCGACATGCGAGCCGGAGGCTAACAGAGCCATGCTTCGCAGGGGAAAACTAGAACGAGACCTTCGGCGCGACGTGGACGTCGGCCGACGCGGTGAAGTAGACGCGCGGCTTGAAGGGCTGGCCGGTGGCCTTGTTCACGACGGAGCCTTTGATCTTCCCGAGCTCCGAGTTGTAGTCCTTCACCGCCGCGTTGTACTCCTCGCGCGCGCGGAGGATGCGGTTCTCGGAGCCCTCGATCTGCTTCGCGAGGTCGCGGTACTGATCGCTCGCCTTGAGCTGCGGGTAGTTCTCGTTCGCGACGAGGAGGCGGGAGAGCGATCCGCCCAGCGTGTTCTGCGCGTCCTGGAACGCCTTCACCTTCGCCGGATCGGTGAGGTCGTCGGCGCTGAGCTTCACCTGCGTCGCGGCGGCGCGCGCCTCGGTCACCTGCTGGAGCGTCGACTTCTCGTAGTCGGCCGCTCCCTTCACGACCGCGACGAGGTTCGGGATGAGATCGGCGCGGCGCTGGAGCGTGGCCTCGTAGTCGGCCCACTTCATCTGCGCGGTCTGATCTTTCTCGACGAGCTCGTCGTACTTCTGGCACGACGGGAGGAAGAAGAGGACGCCTGCGAGGAACAGCAGGAAGGTGAGCGCGCGGCGGGTCATGGCGGGGACCGTAAGGCCGATGCGGTATCCTTGCAATGTGCTGCTCAATCTCGACGGCGGCGAGCACGACGATGAGCCGGCAGAGCTCTATGCGCTCGCGGACATCGTGCACGTCGCATGCGGCGGCCACGCCGGCGACGCCGCGTCGATCCGCCGCGTGACGGAGCTCTGCCGAGCGAGCGGCACGCGCGTCGGCGCTCATCCGTCGTACGTCGATCGCGAAGGCTTCGGCCGCCGCGCGCTCGAGGTCGAACCGGAGCTGCTCGCGCGGCAGATCGAGGAGCAGTGCAGAGCGGTGCACGACGCGACGTCCGTGAAGCCGCACGGCGCGCTCTACCACGCCGCACACGCGGACGCGGCCGTCGCGGACGCCGTCGTGAAAGGCATCGCGCGCGCGCTCGGCCCCGTCGCGATCGTCGGCCTCGGCGGCGGCGAGCTCGAACGCGCGGCGCGCGCGGCGGGTCATCCGTACCTCCGCGAGGCGTTCGCGGACCGCGGCGTGCGCGCGGACGGCAGCATGATCCCGCGCGGCGAGCCGGGCGCGTTGATCGTGGAGCCCGCGCTCGCGGCCGAGCGCGCCCGGGCGATCGTGGCGGCGGGTGGGATCGAGACGCTGTGCTGCCACGCCGACACGCCGTCGTCGCTCGCGATCGTCCGCGCGGTGCGCGCGGCGCTCGGGTAGGCTAGGGCGATGCGCGGCGTGCTGGCGCCGTTCGGTGATCGTGCGGTGCGCTTCGCCGTCCCCGCGAGCATCGGCGCGCGGCGCGTGCTCTTCGAGCGGCTGCGCGCGCTGCCGGGAGCCGAGGACGTCGTGCTCTGCGAGGAGGTGGGGCTCGTGCGCGGCGACGTCGACCCCGCCGCTATCGCGCGTGCGCTCGGCGAGCCGATCGACGAAGGCGCCGCCGCGCCCTCCGCGCGGCACGTCGTGCGTGTCGTCTACGACGGAGAAGATCTCGCCGCCGTCGCGGCCGCGATCGGGGTCGACGCGAGCGACGTCGTCGCGCGCCATCGCGAGCCGGAGTACCGCGTCTCGATGCTCGGCTTCCTCCCCGGCTTCGCGTACCTCCGCGGTCTGCCGCCGGAGCTCCGCCTGTCGCGCCGCGCGCCGCGACCGCGCGTGCCGGCGCGGAGCCTCGCGATCGCTGCAGACTACACGGGTATCTACCCCGTCGCGTCGGCCGGCGGTTGGCACCTCCTCGGGCGCGCGCTCGACGCGCCGCGCTTCGCGCTCGGCGACGCGGTGTCGTTCGTCCCCGCGCGCGGGGCGCCGCCCGAGCCGACGACGCTCGCGTCGACGGCGGTCCCGAATGGCCCGCACCTCGTCGTCACGCGCGTCGCCGGCCTCGCGCTCTTCGTCGACGCCGGACGCCCCGGCCGCATGCACGAGGGGATGCCGCCGGGCGGCCCGCTCGTCCGCGGCGCGTTCGCGCGCGCCAACGCGCTCGCGGGCAACACGGCGGCGGCGTGCGCGATCGAGCTCACCGGCATGCTCGAGGTCGAGGCCCGCGGCGCCACGCTCGACGTCGCCGACGACACGCACGCGACGACGCTCCGCCACGGCGACCGCTTCACGCTCGCGAGCGGCGATCGCCGCGCGCGCTACCTCGCGCTCGCAGGCGGCATCGACGCGCCGATCGCCGACGGCAGCCGCTGCGCGCTCCTCGCGGCCGGCATCGGCCGCCCGCTCCGCCGCGGCGACGTGCTCATGCCCGGCGGCGACCATGGCGACCATGGCATGAGCGCGACGCCGCGCGACGACGACGGCGGCGACCTCGCGCTCCTGCCCGGCCCCGACGCGACGCCCGCGCTCCTCGATCGCTTGTGCACGACCGAATTCACGATCTCCTCGACCTCCGATCGCTCCGGCACGCGCCTCACCGGCGGCGAGGGTCTCCACACCGACGCCGGCACCCGCCCCTCGACCCCGATGCTCGAAGGCGCAATCGAGCTGACCCCTTCCGGCCTCGTCGTCCTCGGCCCCGACCACCCCACCACCGGCGGCTACCCCGTAGTCGCGCTCCTCCGCGCCCACTCCCGCGACAGATTCTTCACGCGCCCTCTCGGCGCTCCGGTTCGATTCACGCTCGCGTGACCACCGCCGAGGTACCTGTCGCGAACGGCGCGGGGCCACGCCGCCGACGAGAACGCCTCGACCGCATCGAACACCGGCTCGAGCGTCCACGCGCGGAAGCTCGACGTGTCGCTAAGACACCGCTCGTAGTGGCGGCAACCCTCGCTAGCGCCTCGAACGTCGGACGGTGCGACATCGACGCTCAGGTGAGCGTCGTCGCGGATGTGGTCCTCGATGACTCGATGCAGCGGGGGCGCTACGTTCGAGACCGTGGTGCTCGTTCTTCTCGGCGCATCGATGCTCCTCATCGCGAGCGCGTGTGGGGTCGCGCTCGTCGTGCGCGAGGGCAAACGACGCCAACTCGCGGCGATCGGAACGTGGACGACGGGGCGCGTCGAGATGATCGATCTGGACTCGGACTCGGGGCTGATCATCCTCGCTTTCGAAGACGCTACGGGGCGTACGCGAAAGGTGTTCGCGTCCGGAACGTCGTCCTTTCATCCGAGAGTGGGGGAGCCCGCGCGCGTCCTCTACGATCCGCGCGATCCCTCGCGCGCCGAGATCGAGGTCGCCGTGAGGACGACACGGGTCGCCCTCGTCGTCATGACGTGCGCGTTCGGGATCCTCGGAGTCGGTCTCCTCGTCTCCGGTCTGGCAAGGTGATCGCGAACGTGGATCCGGATCGAAGGATTCCGCACGAGCCTCGTGCAGAATTCGAAGCCGATCGACGCGACCAAGATTCTGCACGAGGCTGGTGCAGAATTCGCCAGAGGCTCTCCAACCGCCTGTCGTGGACGCACTACCGTGCGCTGCTTGCGGTGAGCGACCCGGCGGCGCGCGCCTTCTACGAGATCGAGGCCGAGCGCGAGAACTGGTCGACGCCCCACCTCGAACGCCGATCTTCACGGCGCTCCACCTACGTCTGCTCAAGAGCCGGAACAAGGAGGGCGTGATGGATCTTGCCCGGAAGGGGCAGACCGTCGAGCGGCTCATCAAGTGCGCGGCAAGCTCGTCAAGCTTCTTGAGGAGGGCGTCGACGGCGAGAGCGCGTATGGTCGGGGCGAGGGTGGGAGCGTCGACACCGAGGACGAGACTCGGATCGAGCTGCGCCAGGCGTGGAGCGAGCGCCGGTATCATGCCCGCCAGCCACATCACGACCTCGCGAAGTTGGGGAACAACCTTGGTCGGATCTTCGGGATGGAACAGCAGGGACTCGACCTGCTCCGAGCTTAGGGCGTGGGCCGCGATCCACCGGACCGCGAGGTACTCCGCCATGGAGTGATGAAACCAGCCGATCCTCCCGTGGCCGCCGTTCGTAGGGTCTCGTCAACCGCGCCGACCGATACAACCAGTCCAGCTCCGGCATGGGGTTCCGTGGGAGCGCCAAGGATGTCGGTCCGGGTGTAGCGTGCACCTTCGCTCGGTCTTGCTCGGTTCGGCCGCCACGATCATGGCCCGTCACCATCGAGCGTCGCGAATCACGACCAGCGCGTCGGCCCTCGCCCGAAGGGAATCTGGGCCAGGCGGCCCAGCGTGGCGGTCACTGCTCCTCGTGTCGCTCGCAGAACATGGCGTCACACGCCTCGCATTCGAGGATGACGTGTCGCGTTGTTGTCGACGCTGGGTCAGGGACGAGGCCGAGCTCCTCGAGGGCTCCGGCGCATCGTGGGCAGGTGCGCGTGTTCGGCGCAACCTCGATGACGCGCTCACCGGGCGGATCGTCTGGGTCGAAGTCGGTGAACGCGCTCTCGATCTCCGCGGTGAGCGCGGCTCGCTCGGACTCGGGCACGCTATCGAGCGCCTGCTCCAGCCCCACGATCTTCCACTTCTTGCCGTCCATTGTGGTGCCTCTCGCGGAAGTCTATCGTCCGTTCAGAAGACCGTTGAGAACGATCCTGAACGGCTCGCGCTGCCACTTCGACTCTCCGGAGGGTCTTCTCGCCCGCGATGACACCCGCTTCGAGGCTCATGCTGGACCACATCTCGATCGGCGTCGCCTCTCTCTCGAAGGCCGGTGCCTTCTATGACGCCGTGCTCGCCCCCCTCGGCTACGTGCGCGTTTTGACGCACGAGCGAGCTCTTGGCTGGAACACCCCGGGGACGAAGGACGAGGCGTTCGCGACGCTGGCCGCTGGAACAGACGTGAGGGCGCCCGGACCAGGTTGCCATGTCGCCTTCGCGGCGCCGAGCCGAGAGGCCGTGCACGCGTTCCACGCGGCAGCGCTGGCAGCGGGGGCAACCGACGAGGGCGCTCCGGGCTCGCGTCCGCTCTACGGTGACGGGTACTACGCCGCGTTCGTGCGCGACCTCGACGGATATCGCATCGAGGCCGTGTTCCACGAGTAGGAGGGCGAAGGGTAGGAACAGGGGTCGGATGGTCGCGCCGCGCATCGTCGTTCACGTACCGCATGCGTCTGTCGTCATTCCCGACGACGTCCGTGCGTCCTTCCTGCTCGGCGACGACGACCTCGAGCGCGAGCTCGTGGCCATGACGGACGGGTACACCGACGAGATCTTCGCACTGCCGAGAGAGATCGCTACGACCGTCCGGTTTCCGGTGAGCCGCCTCGTCGTCGATCCGGAGCGATTTGCGGACGATGCGGGCGAGCCGATGTCCAGCAAGGGGATGGGCGTGGTGTACACGACGACGTCCGATGGTCGCCCGCTCCGGAGCGCTCCGCCTCCGAACGACCGCGCGCGGCTGCTCGCGCGCTTCTACGAGCCGCACCACGCTGCGTTGGAGCGCGCCGTAGCCGCCGCGCTCGAGGTTCACGGGGCATGCGCCGTCGTCGACGCGCACAGCTTCCCTTCGCGTGCGCTGCCCTACGAAGACGATCAGCGGGATGACCGACCGGAGATCTGCATCGGCACCGACGCCTTCCACACGCCGAAGGGGCTCCGCGATCTTGCGGTCGCTACGTTCAGGACGCGCGGCTTCAGCGTCGACGTCGACCGACCGTTCGCCGGCGCCCTTGTGCCGATGACGTTCTATCGGCGGGATGCTCGCGTGCAGGCTCTGATGATCGAGATCAACCGCGCGCTCTACATGGACGAGCGGACCGGCGACCGGCTCGACTCGTTTGCGGTGATCCAGCGGCGCATTCAGGACGCGGTCGACGCGATCATCCAGGCCGTGACCCCGAAGCTGTAGAGGTGGCGGCTCGTGCCTCCTCAGCTACCATCACCGATGGCGCGCCAACCTTCCCGCGCCCACGTCGGGTCGCCGATGCGCGGATCCGCCACTGCGTTGCTCGAGATCGCGTTCTGGATCGATCGCCCGCTCTCATTCCTCCGTCGAAAGAAGGTCCGCTACGACCGCCCTCAATGGGGAAACCCTGGCCCCCGGCGCGGAGATCCAGCCTACCCTGCGTGGCGCGCGTGGCTTCGAGCGAAGCGGGAGCGCAACGCCGCCCGACCAGTGGTCATCCGCTGGCTCCTACGCGAATGGATGTTCCTGAGGACGCGACGCTCGCCCGGTTGCGCCGTGACACCATCGTGTTCGAGATCGGAAAGGCGTTCATCATGAGCGATCGTGTCTGGATCTGCACCGACGTCGGGACCCGCACGGTCTGCGCCGTGCTCCTCGATGACCTGCTCGCTGCGCCCGACTCCGGGCCACCCTACTCGATCGCCGAGCACGTCATCGACCGCTACAGCATGGAAGCCTGCCAGGCGCTTCGCTGAACCCGGGGCGACGGTCGCGACAGGGGGCGTCGCACGCCGGCACTTCGCAAGGCTTCACCCTGCACCGCGCGAAGGACGCCGTACGTTCGAGGCTCATGAGCGGCCGTCACCTTGATAGTCGAGCCCACCGCGCGGAGCTGGTGGACTACTTCGCACGCGAGCTCGCGATGTACGTAGGGCGCAGCGCGAGCAAGCTGCGTCGCGAGGGCCTCCGCGCGGTCGACTTTGACGGGGACGTCCTCGTCGACTTGGCCGATGGGTCCACGATGACGTTCACGCACGCCATCGTGGTGCAGCACAGGTCCAAGTCGATCGGCGCCTTCACGGAGCACTGCGGGTACTACGCCTTCGAGCCGTTCGATGTCCGCATGTCGCGAGTCTGGGACGGGCGCGTCTTCCGCCGGTACGGCGACCTGTCCGAGGCAGAGCACTCGTTCGCCGGTCGACTCGCGATCGCTGGACGCGAGTACGTCGCGGTCCCCTCCGCCGCATACGACCGGCTCTCGAGGGCGGAGGTGACGACCGACGCGATCGTCCACGCTCGCCTGTCGATCGCCAGAAGCCTCCGTGCCGCCCGGAGGCAGGCCGGGCTCACGCGGCGCGCCGTCAGACCTCGGGTAGCGCCCGCTCGGCGCGGCATGAGCTGGCGAGTTCCTACACTGGTCGAGGTTGAGGACCCGACTGGCGAACGTACGACTGGCGGTCTATATTCAGTCCGAGGCGAACCCATGCGTGCAGTCCGTATCTCCGAAGACATCGTGCCGGTCAGCGACTTCAAGGCGCAAGCCGCGGGCTGGCTGAAGCGCGTCGCCGACACGGGGCAGCCGGTCGTGATCACGCAGAACGGGAAGGCCGCCGGCGTGCTCGTCTCCCCGTCGGAGTTCGACCGGCTACGCGAACGCGCAGGCCTGCTCGAGGCGATCGACGCGGGCCTCGCTGACGAGACGGCTGGTCGCGTCGTCTCGCATGCCGCCGTCGTCTCCGAAATGAAGCGCCGGGCGGTGAGACGAACTTCGAAGAGATGACGAAACCGCGACGAAGTAGGCGAAAGGTTCCGGTTTCGATCGAGTGGACGGAGCGCGCCGTCGCCGACTTACGTGCGATCGACGACTACATCGCGGCGGACAATCCGGCGGCGGCCGAACGGTGGGTAGGCAGGCTCATCGCGAAGGCCGAGGCGGCTGCCCGGCTCCCGATGGCCGGGCGCGTCGTGCCCGAGAAGGGACGAACCGACATCCGCGAGGTGTTCCTTCGGACCTACCGGATCGTGTACCGCGTGAGGGAGGACAGCATCCTCGTGCTGACGCACTCGTGCCGATGACGTTCTATCGACGAGATGATCAGGTGCAGGCTGTGATGGTCGAGATCAACCGCGCGCTCTACATGGACGAGCGGACCGGCGACCGACTCGAATCATTTGCGCTGATCCGAGGGCGGATTCAGGGCGCGCTCGAGGCGCTCATCCAGGCGACCCCCAAGCTGTAGGGTCGTTCGCGCCGCGCGTCGATCAGCCGCGCGGGCGCAGCCGTTTCGCCGGGTGGACGCTTCGCTCCGGCGCCTCGAGCCAGCGTGCGAGGGTCGTGACGTGAGGGTCGGAGCGGTCGAGGGACGCGAGCGCGGACTCGAAGCTCGATGCGCGATTCGTGTACAGTGCACGGAATGCGCGGCGGAGGGCGGCGATGGAGTCGGCCGGCACGCCGCGGCGCTCCAGGCCTACGACGTTGAGCGCACGTACGCGGGCGCGGTCGCCTTGGACGATCGCGAACGGCGGGACGTCGCGCTCGCACATCGCGCCGGCGGCGACGAAGGCGCTCTCGCCGACGCGGACGAGCTGCGCGACGCCGGCGAGGCCGCCGAAGGTGACCCAGTCGTCGAGCACGACGTGGCCGGCGAGCTGGACCGCGTTCGCGATCACGCAGTGTGAGCCGATGACGGCGTCGTGCGCGACGTGGCAGCCCGCCATGAACAGGTTGTGCGCGCCGATGCGCGTCGCGCCCGCGCCGCTCGACACGTTCACCGTCACGCTCTCGCGGAACACGTTGTCGTCGCCGATCTCGAGCGCGCCGCCCCCCGCCTCGCCGCCCTTCTTGACCTGCGCTTCGCCGCCGACGACGGCGAACGGATGAAGGGTGCATCTTGCACCTATCTTCGTCTTGCCCTGGACGACGACGTGACCGAGCAGGCGCGTGCCCGCGCCGATGCGGACCCCCGCCTGGACGTGACAGAACGGGCCGACCTCGACGTCGTCCGCGAGCTCCGCGCGGCGATCGACGATCGAGCTCGGATGGATGCGCGACATCGAGCGCTGGAGATAGCGCGCTCCGGCCCGCGCCGGCAACCGCTGTGGTGGAGCGCGTCAGGGCACGGCCAGGAGGAGCTCCGCCTCGGCGACGCGCGACTCGCCGACCTTCGCCTCCGCGCGCACCTTGATCGCGCCGCCGTGCCTCTGGAGCAGCACGGCGGAGAGCAGGAGGCGCTCGCCGGGGACGACCGGACGGCGGAGCTTCGCCTTGTCGATCGCGACGAGCCGGATCGACGCGGCGCCGCCGAGGAGGCCGCCGAGCTGCGCGAGCGACTCGATCACGAGCACGCCAGGCAACAGCGGATTGTCCGGGAAATGCCCCGCGAACCACGGCTCGTCGGCGCGCACGTCGCGGTAGCCCTCGATGCGCTCCCCGTCCGCGAACGTCACCTCGTCGACGAGGCGAAAGGGCGCGCGATGGGGCAATTGCGAGAGGACGCTCATCCGCGCTTCATTTGCCGCGACGGGTCGTGACGGTCGTGACGGTCGCGACGGTAGAGCGACGCGAGGCCGCGCAGCCACTTCATCCGCGCCACCGCGGGGTAGCCGGCGACCGTCTCGCCGGGCGCGACGTCGCCGATGACGCCGCTCTTCGCCGCGATGCGCGCGCCGTCGCCGATGACGAGGTGGTCCGCGACGCCGACCTGCCCGCCGACGAGGACCCCGCGGCCGATCGTGACCGACCCCGCGAGCCCGGTCTGCGCCGCGATGAGCGTGCCCTCGCCCACGACGCAGTTGTGACCGACGTGCACCTGCGCGTCGAGCTTCGCGCCGCGCTTGATCACCGTCGGCGCGATCGTCCCCGCCGCGATCGTGGAGAGCGCGCCGATCTCCACGTCGTCCTCGATCACGACGCCGCCGAGCTGCGGAATGGAGCGCCCCGCGACGTGGCCGAACCCCGCCGCGCCGATGACCGCGCCTGGCGCGATCGTCACGCGCGCGCCGATCCGTACGCGCGGGAGGAGGTGCACGCCGGGTCCGATGCGACAGTCCACGCCGACGACGGGAGGGGTCTCGGGCGCGTCGGCGGTGTCGAGCACGCCCGCCATCGCGCGCGCGGCCTGCGGGTGGAACCAGCCGGGCAGATCGACGTCGATGCTTGCGTCGACGAGGAGCGCCGCGCCGCGCTCCACCGCGCGCCGCGCCTCCGCGACGTACCGACGATGGAGGAGCACCGTGAGATCGCCCGCCTCCGCGGCGCTCGTCACCGCGAGGCGGCGCACCGAGGCGTCGGCCCCGCGGATCGATCCGCCGTATGCGCGCGCGAGCTCGGCGAGCGTTCGCGGCGCGATCGGGATCACTTCTTCGGAGCGGCCGGCCCCGGAGCGGCCGGCGCGGGCGCCGGGCCGGAGCTCGAGTTGTACATCTGGATCGTGCGGTCGGTGAGATCGAGGTCGCCGCGGACGTACGCGACGGTCGCCTTGTCGACGACGAGGTCGACGTTCTCGTTCGTCGCGAGGCGCTTGATGATCAGCATCACCTTCTCGAAGACCGGATCGGTGAGCTCCTTCTGCTTCTTCTCGAGCTCCTTGTTGTACTCGACGAAGATCGCCTGGAGCTCCATCATCTGCTTCTGCCAGTCGGCGACGCGCTTCTCGAGCGCGTCCTTCGGCAGCACCTTCGCCTGCTTGTCGATGTCCTCGCGCTGGCGCTGGAGATCCGTCTGCTTCTTGTTCAGCTCCTGCTGCTTCGTGTCGAACAGCTTCTTCAGCGTGGCCTGAGCGCGGAGGCCGTCCTCCGTGCTCGCGACGGCGCGCTGCACGTCCACGACGGCGACCTTCTGGTCCGCAGCCGCGACCCCGGCGAAGAGAAGAGACGCGAGGACGACCCCGGACGCGAAGAATTGGCGAATCATGGGGGCGGGGTAGCCAATGCGGCCCCGGGGGTCAATCTTGGTCAACGTCGGGGGCTTCGCCCCCGACACCCCCACCCCAAACACGGCCCGCCGAAGCGGCGGGTCGCTTCGCGACCGCTTGCGCGGCCGCTTTTGGGGCCCCGGGGCCGGCCCCGCGCCCACGAGCCGCCGGGGCCGGGCCTGACGTTGAAAAGACGTTGGGCGAGAACTGGGGTTTACAGTGGGTGGGGCGGGGGGTCGGTTTGCCGAGGAATTTGGGGGGTCGGACTCGTGGACCGGATGGCATGGCGTGTGGATACTGAAGGGACCCAGGAGAACATCGCCCATGACGTCTGGCTTCACGAAGGCTCTGGTGATCGGCGCGCTGAGCACGCTCGGCACCCTCGCGTGGAGCGGTTGCGGACCCGGCAGCGAGGAACGCTACTACTGCGATAACGGCGGCTGCTTCTCCTGCGACGCCTACGGCTGCTCGAGCGTCAGGCCTCCGAAGAAGACGACGTGCACCAGCAACGCGAGCTGCAAGACGGGCATCTGCACGACGGCGGGCTGCGCCGAGACCTGCAGCAGCGACGACAACTGCCCCCGCGGCAACACGTGCCAGAGCGGCCTCTGCGCCGAGCCCGGCAACCCGCCCGTCCCGATCCCCGACGCGGACGCGGGCCCCGCGCCCACCGACGCCGGCCCCGCGCCGACCGAGTGCACCGCGACGAGCTGCACCGACGGCAAGGTCTGCGTGAGCGGCGTCTGCACGTCGCCGGAGAACACGTGCAAGTTCTCGAGCGAGTGCGAGGGCGACAAGGTCTGCGCGGAGGGCGCCTGCCTCGATCCGTGCAGCCCCACCGGCACGTGCGCGAGCGGGTACACCTGCGAGCAGAACGTCTGCCAGCCGCAGCAGCCGACGCCCGGCGACGGCGGCACCGGCCCCGTGACCTGCACCGGCGAGACCTGCGGCCCCGGCAACTACTGCAACAACGGCGTCTGCGCGGTCGACAACCGCCCCAAGCCGAACTGCACCGAGGACACGACGTGCGGCGGCACCACCGCGACGCCGAAGAAGTGCCTCGGCGGCTTCTGCAAGTTCACGTGCACGAGCGACCAGCACTGCCGCACGATCGACAGCCGCATCGGCTACTGCGCGAAGGACGGCGTCTGCCGCTCCGCGACCGAAGCCGCCGCGGCCTGCACCGGCCCGGGCACCTGCCCCGACGGCAAGTCGTGCATCGACAACCAGTGCAAGTGAGCTAGCTCACTCGACGTCGACCTGGATCGTCACGTACTCCGCGGTGAAGCGCTTGCGCAGCGCCGCGGTGATGCGCGCGCCGAGCTTCGGATCGGTCGAGGACGTCTCGACGTGCGCGGTGATCGCGTCGTGGCCGGTGCCGAGCGACCAGACGTGGAGCGCGTGGACCTTCCGCACGCCCTCGATCTTCATGATCGTGCGCTCCACCTTCGCGAGCGACAGGTGCGCCGGCGACGCCTCGAGGAGCACGAGCCCCGCGTCGCGGAGGAGCCGCACGGCGCCGATGAAGAGGATGAGGACGACGATGAAGCTCGCGATCGGATCCACGATCGGCGAGACGCCGAGGCGGATGAGGAGCCCCGCCATGAACGCCGCGAACGATCCGAGCGCGTCGCCGAGCAGGTGAAGCCACGCCCCGCGCAGGTTCAGCTGATGCCCGTGCGCGACCTTTCCGTGCGCGGTGTGGTCGTGGTCGTGCTCCGCGTCGTCGTCGTCATGGTCATGAGCGTGATCGTGCCCGTGCCCGTGCGAGTGGCCGTGGTGGTGATGCCCGTGCCCCATCGCGCCGTGGAGGAGCCACGCGTTGATGCCGTTGATGAAGAGCGCCGCGCTCGCGACGATGATCATGAGGCCCGAGCGTGGAGCCTCCGTCTGCTGGAGGTGCTCGATGCTGTCGCGCGTGATCTCGACGCAGGCGACGAGGACGAGGACGGCGTTCGTGAGGGCGGCGAGCGGCTCCGCGCGGCGGAGGCCGAACGTGAAGCGCGGGCTCGGCTTGCGTGAGGCGACCCGCATCGCGCCGAGGCTGATCGCCAGCGCGAAGACGTCCATCAACAGGTGGAACGCGTCGGCCTGGAGGACGTCGCTCCGCGCGATCTTCGCGCCGATGAGCTCGACGACGAAGAACGCGCTGATCATCACGAGGACGATGACGAGCCGCGCCGACGCCCGCTTCTCGCTCTTCGCGATCTCGGTCGACGTCTGCGGCACCGTCATCGTCGACGGCGGATGCTCGTGATCGTGGTCGTGATCGTGACCGTGGTCGTGATCGTGCGCCATCAGACGAGGTCGTAGTCTTCCGCCAGCGCGACGGCCGACGAGCCGGCGAGGACGCTCGTCGTCTCCTCGTCGCGCTCGACCGCGCAGAGGTAGAGGCTCGCGAGGATGGCGGGGTGGTCCTTGATGAGCCCGAGGAACTCCTCGCGCGGGAGGTGGAGCGTGACGGTGGGGTGCACGGCGACGACGTCGGCGTTGGCCTTGCGGCGGAGGACGAGCGCGACCTCGCCGACGGTCTCGCCGACGCCGAGGCTCGCGATCTGGAAGTTCTCGCCGCTGTCCTCGCGCCCCACGACGCCGACCTCCCCCGACGCGATGAGGTGGAGCCCGCTCGTGTCGCGCCCGTTCTCGATCAGCTTGTCGCCGGTCTCGAAGACCTTCGTCTCGAAGCGCTCCACGAGCGCGGGACGCTCTGCGCTCGGCACCGAGAGGAGCACCCTCGACACGCGGAGGAGGTTCGCGACCATGCGGCGGCGGCAGTGCGCGGCGAGCTCGACGCCGACGTCGGGCCGCGTGAGCGCGACCGCCTCGAGCGCCTCGCGCCGCGCGACGAGCAGGATCGACGGCCGGTGCGCGACCACGCTCGCGGCGCGGGGGGCGCGCGAGAGGAGCGCCATCTCGCCGAAGAGCGCGCCGTTCGCGAGGCGCGCGAGGTCGATCGGGCGGCCGTCGTCGTCGTCCTTGCGCCGCACGACGAGCTCGCCGCGCGCGACGATGTACGCCTCCGCGCCCTCTTCGCCTTCGACGATCACCTCTTTCCCCGCCGGGACCGTGATCATCTCGAAGCAGCCGATGAGCGCGCGGAGCCCCTCCTTCTCGAGCGCGCTGAAGAGCGGGATCGGCGAGACGAGCGGCGGCTCCCCGTCCGCGAGCTCGTCGTACTCCGCCCTCGCCCCGTGGATGATCTGCGTCGCCTTCGAGAGGAGCGCAGGGCCGGTGAGGAACGACGAGAGCGGCTGGAAGCTCTCCGCGGACGGGAGCGGCGGCGGCGGCGGCGCGGCGTCCTCCGAGAGGCGCGGCGAGCCGAGGCAGAACGCGGCCGCGATCTCCTCGAGGTGCTCGTCCACGTTCGCGCCGAGCATCTTGAGGTCGCCGACCGCCGCGACCGCGAGCGGGAGGTTGCCGGTGTCGATCGCGCGCTTCACGCCGAGGACGAAGCCCTCGACCGCCGCCTCGGTGCGCCCCGCGTCGGCGAGGAGTCGGCACGTGAGGATGAGCGCGGAGGACACCGACGCGTCCTGCTGGACGACCGCTGCGCTCCATCGCAGCGCCGCCTCGCGCTCGCCCGCGAGGAGCAAGGCGAGCGCGCGATCGAGGGGGGAGTCGACCGTCTGCGCACCAGGCAGGACCGGCGGGGCGACGCGCATGCCGGCGTCATAGTACTCTAGTCTTGTTCGAGAGGGCTCTGCCCTCTCGAGCTCTCCCGCCGGGGGTTTCTCTTTCTTGTTCGAGAGGGCTCTGCCCTCTCGAGCTCTCCCGCCGGGGGTTTCTCAGCGCGCGGGGCGCGCTTCGACGCCCCCGGACCCCCGCGAGAGGGAGGGGGCCTTGGGTTATCGTCTTCGTCGCGGGATTCGGGGCGGCGGTCTCCCGGACCCCCGCGAGAGGGAGGGGGCCTTGGGTTATTCGTCTTCGTCGCGGGATTCGGGGCGGCGGTCGATGAAGGCGCTCATTGCGTTTGCGGTCGCGGTCACGAGCGGGACCACCTTCGGGTAGTCCATTCGCGTCGGGCCGATGACGCCGACGGCGCCGGACGTGCGACCGTGCTGGTTGGAATACGACGCGCCGACGATCGCGATCTGGCCGCCGGCGAGGTCGCCCGCTTCGCGCCCGACGACGACGCTCGCGCCTCCCGACGCGAGGGTCGCGTCGAGCAGGCGGACGATCGCGGCGACGTCGTCCTCGAGCGCGGACACGAGGCCCTTGAGGCCCGCCGCGTCGGAGAACTCCGGCAGCTGGAGGAGCTTCGAGCGTCCTTCGATGACGACGTCGGAGCCGGTGTCGGCCGCCGCGACCGCGGCCTCGCCGAGGGCGTACGCGCGCTTCTTCACCTCGTCTTGTTGCACGCGCTCGGTCTGGAGGCGCCGCTCGAACAGCTCGCGCAGCTCGCCGAGCGAGCGGCCGTCGATCACGTCGTCGAGGAGGTTGTGGATCTTCTCGAGGTCGCGATCGGAGACGTCGACCTTCAAGAAGCGGTTCTGCACCGTGCCGTTCGTCAACACGACGACGGCGAGCACCTCGCCCGGGAGCGTGCGGATGAAGCGGAGCTGGCGGAGCGTCATCGTCTCGGCCTTGGGCGCGACGACGACCGCGGCCGCGCCGGAGAGGTCCGAGAGGAGACGCCCCGTCTCGCGGAGGAAGTTCGGGCCCGGCTCGATCTCGCGGAAGCGCTGGAGGAGCTCCTTGTTCTCCGCGTCGGTGAGCTGGCGCACCTCCATCATCGCGTCGATGAAGAGGCGGAACGCCTTGTCGGTCGGGACGCGGCCCGCGCTCGTGTGCGGCTGGTGGAGGTAGCCGAGCTCCTCGAGGTCCGAGAGCGTGTTGCGGATGCTCGCCGGAGAAAGCTCGATGCCGCGCTTCGACAGCGTGCGCGAGCCCACGGGCTCGCCGGTCGCGACGAACTCCGTGATGCATGCGTAGAGGATCTGCTTCGCTCGCGGCGAGAGGTCCGGCATGTCGACGTGGATTATAGCTCTTGCTAGAAGAGGCGGCGATGGGTCGCGGCTGCATCACCGCCGTCGTCTTGGCGCTGCCGCTCCTCGGCGCGTGCAAGCTCCTCCCGCTCGGGCGGACCCCGCCTCCGCGCGTCTCGCTCGCGACGGTGGGCGATCCGGACCCGCCGGCCCCCGCCGCGCCGAGCCCGCCCGACGACGAGCCCGAGCTCGTGGCGGCCGACGACCACGAGGACGACGAGCCGGAGGGCCTGCCCCCCGCCGCCGACGGCGTCGCGGCCGCCTCGCAGTACGCCGCGCTCGATCGCGCGACCTGCGAGGGCGAGCTCCGCCACCGGAAGATCGCGTTCACGCGCGTCGAGGAGGCGCGCGGCGTCGTCGCGCCGGTCCGCCTCGACGGGCCGCTCGGCGGGAGCGTGAAGTTCCGCTCGAACCTGCCCTCCGCGAGGGCGCGCGTCTCGCCGTACGACGTCTACGACTGCCGGCTCGTGCTCGCGCTCGACGACTTCGCGCACCTCCTCGCGAAGCACGACGTGGTCGAGGTCGTACACCTCTCGGTGTGGCGGCCGGTGTCGTCGAAGACGGTGCTCAAGGGACCCGGGCGGCGGCACAGCGGAGCGCTCGCGATCGACGCCGCGATCTTCAAGCGCGCCGACGGCACGAGCCTCTCGGTCCTGAAGGACTTCCACGGCCGCATCGGCGCGCGCCCCTGCCCCGCGCCGGAGTCCGCGTCGGAGCTCAGGAAAATCGCGTGCGAGGCGAACCAGGCCCGCCTCTTCAACGTGCTTTTGACGCCCGACTACAACTGGGCGCACCGAAATCATTTTCATCTGGAAGTGACGGCCGGCGTGAAGTGGACCTTCGTGAGGTAGGTAGCGTTCGACCGCGCGCGGGTGTATGGCCGCGCCGCCCATGACGACGAGCACGAAAGCCGAGGTCCTTCCCCTCGCCCCCGGCGTCCCCGCGCAGCGGAACGTCGGCGAGCATCCGCTCGCTCTCTACCTCCTGTTCTTCACCGAGATGTGGGAGCGCTTCTCGTACTACGGGATGCGCGCGTTGCTCGTCTATTACATGACGAAGCACATCCTCCTCGACGAGTGGAAGGATCGCGTCATCGGCCACGCCGCGATCATGGGCGGCCTCACGAAGGTCTTCGGGGTGATGGACCTCGACGCGCAGTCGTCGCAGATCTACGGCCTCTACACCGCCTTCGTGTACCTCACGCCGCTCGCGGGCGGCATGATCGCCGACCGCTTCATCGGGCAGCGGAAGAGCGTGTACATCGGCGGCGTCATCATGGCGACCGGTCAGTTCGTGCTGACGCAGGACCGCTTCTTCTACTTCGGGCTCCTCCTCCTCATCATCGGCAACGGCTTCTTCAAGCCGAACATCTCGACCCAGGTCGGCGCGCTCTATCCGAAGGGCGACGAGCGGCGCGACCGCGCGTTCATGATCTTCTACGTCGGCATCAACGTCGGCGCGCTCCTCGCTCCGCTCGTCTGCGGCACGCTCGGGGAGAAGGTCGGCTGGCCCTACGGCTTCGGCGCCGCCGGCGTCGGCATGATCCTCGGCCTCGTCCTCTACACGTTCGCGCAGAAGTACCTCGCGCCCGACAACGTGATGAAGAAGGCGGCCGCCGCCGCGGAGGCGAAAGAGGAGGAGAAGGTCGAGCCGTTCACGAAGGACGAGTGGGGTCGCATCCTCGGCCTCTGCACGCTCTGCCTCCTCAACGTCCTGTTCTGGGGCGTCTACGAGCAGCAGGGCAACACGCTCGCGAAGTGGGCGGACAAGCACACCGATCGCGTCCTCCTCGGCTGGGAGGTCCCCGGCTCGTGGCTCCAGGCCGTGAACCCGTCGATGATCTTCGCGTTCACCCCGCTCATCATCGGCTTCTGGAAGAAGCAGGCGACGCAGGGCAAGGAGCCGTCGAGCGTCGCGAAGATGGCGACCGGCTGCGGGATCATGGGCGTCGGCTACGCGCTGATGGCGCTCGCCGCGATCGTCTCCGGCGGCCAGGGCGCGAGCGTGCTCTGGCTCGTCGGCGCGACGTCGCTGCTCACGCTCGGCGAGCTCTATCTCTCGCCGGTCGGCCTCTCGCTCGTGACGAAGGTCGCGCCCGGGCGCGTCGTCTCGATGATGATGGGCATGTGGTTCATCTCGAGCTTCCTCGGGAACTACCTCCAGGGCTACCTCGGGACGTACTGGAACAAGATGGAGAAGAGCACCTTCTTCTTCATGCTCACCGGCCTCAGCTTCCTCGCCGCCGGGTCGATGCTCGCGGTCATGGTGCCGCTCAAGAAGGCCCTCGGCGAGAACCGCGCCCCGGCTGGGAAGGGCGCAGGCCCAGCGGAATCCGCTGTCAACGACGAGGACGAGGCCCTGAAGAAGGTCGAGGCAGCGGAATGATGCGCTGTCGCTAAAAATGAGCAAATGAGACCTTGCAGTGTGTCCTACATGTGTCAGCACGTGGGGCATGAACAAGCCGCTTGGTCTTGCCGCCTTCGCCGCCCTGACCGGTCTCATCGCCTGCACCGCGGGCGCCGACAACGTAGGGACCAGCGATCAGAACGCCACCGCTGACATCGACCGCATGTTCAAGCGGCCGGACGGGAAGTTCGACGTTTGGTGCACCAACGGCACCATGCAGAGCGGGGTGACGGCCGAGGAGATCAACGCGAACCGCGTTTGTGAAGCCTCCAGCTCCTCGTCCTCGTCCTCCTCGTCTTCGTCGTCCTCCAGCGGCGCCCCGGTCACCGAGTGCGCGAGCGACACGGTCCCGCCGGCCGCGACGTTCAAGGCGCCGGGCGCTGCTACGCCGACGGCCTGCAGCGGCGCCGACATCGACAAGCTCATCGACGCGTTCAACGCGAGCCA
Source organism: Labilithrix sp. (assembly GCA_019637155.1). Lineage (NCBI taxonomy): Bacteria > Pseudomonadati > Myxococcota > Polyangiales > Labilitrichaceae > Labilithrix > Labilithrix sp. The sequence continues at coordinate 433,450 of JAHBWE010000008.1, forward strand.
GGGCGACTTCAAGGCCGCCGCCGACGCGCTCAGGGCTCAGAACGCGGCGTGTGCGTCCTGCGTCTTCACCAACGAGGAGGACCCGAACTGGGGCCCTGTCGTCCTCACGGACAACGGCACCAAGGGCCGCTGGAACACGCCGGGCTGCTGGACGCTCGCGAGCGGCGCCGAGACGTGCGGCAGCACCTTCAACAACTACGCGACCTGCGTCAACTCGATGTGCGCGACCTGCCCGGACCAGGCCTCGGCCAACGCCTGCGCCACCAAGGTCCTCGGCAACCCGGCCCAGTGCGGTCAGTACAACCCGAACGCGGCGTGCGGTGGCCAGGCCGCTCAGATCAACACCGTCTGCCGGAACCCGATCAACTTCGTCGTCACGCAGTGCGGTGGCGCGGACAACAACAGCGGCGGCGCGCCGATCAACGGAAACGGCAACGGAAACGGCAACGGCAACGGCGACGAGACCCCCAACGCCAACGGCAACGGCGGCTGAAGAACCATGAACACGATCAAGCTCGCCCTCGCGCTGACGTCGATCCTCGCCGCCACGGCGGTCGCGTGCTCCGCCGAGTCCGGTGACAACACCGGCTCGAACGAGGAGATGGCGACGGCCGACATCGATCGCATGTTCAAGCGCCCGGACGGCTTGTTCGACGTGTGGTGCACCGACGGCTCGACCCACGTGGGCGTCACCGCGGACCAGATCCGCTCGAACCAGCTCTGCGGCGGCGGCCCGGCGCCTAGCACGTCTTCATCGTCTTCCTCGTCCTCGTCGTCTTCCTCGTCTTCGTCTTCGTCGAGCGGCGGCAGCGCCGGCGCGCGGTGCATGGCGCCCGACGTCCCGGCCGCGGCGACGTGGAAGGCGCCCGCGCCCGCCGGCAACCACTGCACGCCGGCCGACATCAAGGCGATCGGCGACGCCGCGGAGGCCGGCGGCGGTCCGAAGGAGATGCGTGACGCGGTCGCGGCGAACGCGGCGTGCGCGTCCTGCGTGTTCACCGACGAGGCCGGCCCCACCTGGGGTCCGATCGTCACGACCGGCGACGGCTCGCAGGGCTACCCCAACTGGTCGGCGTGTTACGCGCGCACGGGGCTCGGCAGCGACGCCTGCGGCGAGACCTTCCACAAGCAGATCGAGTGCATCCGCTCGATGTGCGCGACCTGCTCCGACGACGAGCGCGAGACGTGCGCCGGCGAGACCGCGTCCGACGCCACGAAGTGCGGCCAGTACGACGTCGACGCGGCGTGCGGAGGCAGCTTCCAGGCCGTCGACGCGCAGTGCCACGACTGGCTCACGCTCATCACGTCGAACTGCGGCGGCGGCTGACGTACGCGAGCATCTCTTTCATGTCCGCGGGCGGCTCGGACGTCCAGCGCATCTCCTCGTTCGTCGCGGGGTGCGCGAAGCCGAGCTCGGCCGCGTGCAGCATCACGCGCGGGCTCGGGATCGGCGCGCCGCCCCAGCCGCGCACGTAGACGCGCTCGCCGAGGAGCGGATGCCCCGCCTCCGCGAGGTGGATCCGGATCTGATGCGTGCGCCCCGTCTCGAGCGTGCACGCGACGAGCGCGCTCGGTGCGTCTCCGTCTCCGTCGAAGCGCTCGAGCACCTCGACGTGGGTGACGGCGCGCTGGGTCTTCTCCGCGCCGACGGCGTGCTTGCGGCCGCGGCGGTGCTCGACCGAGCCGCGAAGGCCGTCCCCGCGGTCTTCGACGAAGTGGCTCACGATCGTGCCCTCCTCCGGGACGCCGTGCACGAGCGCGAGGTAGCGGCGATGGATGGCGTGCGCGCGGAACGCCTGCGTCAGCGCCTTCTTCGCCTGCCACGAGCGCGTGAACACGAGGAGCCCGCTCGTCTCCTTGTCGAGGCGATGCACGATCCCGATCTCGGGCGGCGGGCCCCCGCGGCCGCGGGCGCGCTCGCGCTTCGCGAGGGCGGTGCGAACGCGCTGGTCGAGGGTCGCCTCCTCCCCCGCCTTCGCCCGGAGCGCGATCGACGCGCCCATGCCGTCCGGGTCGTAGGGCACGGTGGACACCCCCGCCGGCTTGTCGACGACGACCACGTGCGCGTCGACGAAGACGAGCGCGCCCTCCTCCAGCGCGGCGCGGGCCGCGCGCGGGTCCTGCCGGGCGAGGTCGATCGCGAGGGTCGCGCCGGCGCGAACGCGCACGGTTTCCTGCGTGATGACGCGGCCGTCGAGGGTGACCTTCCCGCGCCGAACGAGCTCGCGGGCGCGTCCCCACGAGAGCTCGAAGAGGGCGCGCACCACCCCGTCGACGAGCGCCCCGTCGTGCTCTGGGCCAACTTCTTTCGGAGCCTTCAGCCCGTTGGGAGGGTACTTCGCGGCAGCCACCCTGCGAGCATCGCACGGTCTTTCCTCGCCATTGACGGGAGGATGCTGATAGCTTCGCCCTTGGAGATCGCCCGTGACCAAGACCCTCCTCGCTGTCGACGACAGCGTCACGATGCGCAAGGTGCTCGAGATCACCTTCAGCGGCGAAGACTTCACCGTCGTCACCGCCGAGTCCTCGCAGGCCGCCATCGCCGCGGAGCCCCCGAACGTCGCCGTCATCGACACGGTCCTCGGATCGGAGGACGGCTACGCGCTCGCGAAGGAGCTGCGCAAGCGAGCCCCCGCCGCCGCGATCATCATGCTCGCGAGCCGCTACGCCCCGTACGATCAAGCGCGCGGCCGCGACGCCGGCGCGGACGACTGGGCCGACAAGCCCTTCGACACGCAGCAGCTCATCGACAAGGTCCGGAAGGTCATGCTCGCGAAGGAGGCCGGCGGC
>JAHBWE010000009.1:300000-409817 GCA_019637155.1 Labilithrix sp.
GACATGGCGAAGCCAGCGAGCTCCCGCAGCGCCCGTATCGCCGGCCTCGCGTCGGATCCGCTCGCGTGGATCCTGCTCGCGGTCCTCGTGGTGCACGCGGTCGGGATCGGGTGGGGGCTGCCCGCGACGGACGGCTGGGACAGCGACGGCGTCGCGCCGCGCGATTTCCTCCCCGGTCTGTATCGGACGTTCACGCCGGGCAGCTTCAACACGTATCCGCCGGTCCACCTCGTCGTCCTCGCGGTCCTGACGCTCCCGATCACGCTCGCCGGTTATCTCCGCGCGCCGGCGCACGACCTCCCTTCCCTCGTCGGCGAGCTCGTGCAGGTGCCGTACATGACGTCGATCGCGTACGTCGCGCGCTCGGCGTCGCTCGTGATGTCGGTGGCGATCGTCTATTTCCTCGCCCGCACCGCGGAGGAGATCGCGACCGCGCTGCCCGGCTCCACGCCGAGCGCGTCGCGTCGCGCGGGCTGGTGCACCGCCGCGTTCGCGGGCGTGAACGCGACGCTCGCGTATTACGCGAAGACGACGAACCTCGACGTGCCGTACCTCTTCTGGGCGACGTGGTCGCTCCTCGTCTTCGTCCGCGCCATCGTGCGCGCCGAGCCGCGGCTCCTCCGCCGCGCGTTCGTCCTCGCCGCGCTCGCGATCGGGACGAAGGACCAGGCCTATGCGCTGTTCGCGCTCTCGATCCCGATCGCGCTCGGTGGGTGGGCGTTCGCGGAGTCTTCGCTCTCGCGCCGCGGCGCGATCCTCCGCGAGGCCGCGATCGGCGCCGCGGTGGCGCTCGTGGTGTTGCTCGTCGTCGACAACGCGCTCCTGAACCCGTCCGGCTTCGCGGGCCGCCTCGCGTTCCTCCGCGGCAGCGCGAGCCAGGACTACGTCGAGTACACGAACGACTGGCCCGGCCGCTGGGGCCTCCTCGCCGACGCGTACCACCGCTTCCCGCGCCAGATGCCGAAGCCCCTCGGCGCCTTCGCCCTCGCCGCCGCCGGCTGGGCCCTCGCGCGCGCGCGCCGCTCGCGCGGGCCTGCCGTCGTCGCGGTCGCGGTGCCTCTGCTCGTGCTCGTGTCGTTCACGGTGGCGTTCAACTTCGTGGCGCGGCGCGCCGACGCGCGGTTCCTCCTCCCGCAGGCGTTGATGCTCGCGCCGTACGGCGGGCTCGCGCTCGCGCCGCTCGTGTTCGCGGCCGGCCGTACGCGCCGGCTCGTCGCGCAGGCGGTCGCGAGCGCCGGTCTCGCCGGCGGCCTCTTCACGTGCATCGCCGTCGCGGCGAACCTCCACCACGATCCCCGCTACGACGCGGAGGCGTGGCTCCGCGCGCACGTCGCGCCGGGCGACACGGTCGAGGTGTACGGCAAGAACGTGTATCTTCCACGCTTCACGGAGGTGCCCGACGCGCGCGTGCAGCGGGTCGGGCCGGAGCCGGTCGCGGGGCGGAACCCGCTGCCGGGCGTCACCGAGATCGAAGCGCCGTTCGAGGACGCCCCCGCGCGCGCGCCGCGCTTCATCGTCGTGCCGTACGCGTGGGTGTGGCGCTACCTCATTCGTCCGGACGACTTCTACCTCGGCGCCGGCCGGCAGCACGCGCCGACGCAGGAGCGCGACGCCGCGCAAGGAGGCGCGGTGGGGTGGTTCCGTCAGCTTCGTGACGACAAGGGGCCCTACCGCGTCGCGCACGTCTCCGACTACGACGGGAGCATCTTCCCGATCGTGCACGTCCACGGCACGACCGGCCTCCCGGTCTGGATCTACGAGCTCAGGACACCCACTTCAGCAGGCGAATGACGCCCATCTTCGCGCTCTGTTTGTGCGCGGAGACGTTGGTGCGGGCGGCGATGTCGTTCCGGTTGTCGGAGTAGTACTGGTACGCGCGGTAGAGCATCTCCTCGTTCGTCAGCGTCGGCGTCCAGTCGAGCTCGCGCGTGATCTTGGAGATGTCGAAGGAGAAGCTCTCCGCGATCATCTTGTAGTGGTACGGGCCGAGCGGGCTCACCTTCAGCTTGTGCGCGAGCTTCATCGCCGGGATCGTCAGGCCCTTCGGGAGCGACGCGATCTTCGACTTCGACCCCGCCTTGTCGATGACGTAGCCGTACACCTCGCGGAGCGACTTCACGTCCTTCGAGCCGATGCCGAAGAGCGCGGTGTTCCCGTACTCGGCCGCGCGGAGGAGCGCGTTGATGAGGTCCTGCGCGTAGATGAACTGGTAGCGGTTCGAGCCGTCGCCGACGACGTAGAGGCGCTTGTCGTCGTCGATGAACTCGAACAGGATCGAGAGGAGGCCGAGGCGACCCGCGTCGATGATGGTGGGGCAGCGGACGACGACCGCGTTCGTCTTCGTCGCGCCGAGGAGCGCCTTCTCGCCCTCCCACTTCGAGACGCCGTACACCTCGACCGGGTTCGGCGCGTCGTCCTCCGTGACGGGGCGATTGAAGCCCTCCGCCCAGAGGCAGTTCGACGACGTGAAGACGACGCGGCGCACGCCGTGCTTCTCCGCCATCTCGACGACCCGCTTCGTGCCGTCGACGTTGGAGGTCCAGAGGTGCTCCTGATCGACCTTGCCGTGCGCGAGGATCGCCGCGAGGTGGAAGACGACGTCGAAGTCGTGCTTCGCGAACGTCTGCTCCATCAGGTCCCGGTCGCGGATGTCGCCCTGGATCGAGGTGAGGTTCGGCAGCTCCTGCGCGTCGGGCTCGAGGTCGATGTTGACGACGTGCCACCCGTCGTCGCTCAGCCGCTTCGTCATCAAGCTGCCGAGGAAGCCGGAGCCTCCCGTCACGAGGGCGCGTTTCATGGCGCCTTCGGTACCACGTCGGCGAACTCGAGGTGAAGCACATCCGGGACCGTCGCCGTCGGCACGAACGTCACGTCCGGCCACGGGCTCGCCGGCACGCCGTGCCACACGACGAAGGGCGCGTGGAGGTAGACCTCGCGGCCCTCGGCGCGCCAGTAGTCGACGAGCTCGCGCAGGCCGTGGCCCCACTCCGGGAAGTGACCGATGTCGACGTAGCGCACGTCGTGCGTCGCCGTCGTCGTGAGGAGCACGTCGAACTGACCGAGGTTCCCGATGAGCGCGAAGCGACGCGGCACCGCCTCGCCGAAGCGATCGACCCAGTGGTCGCACCAGTATTTCCCCTCGTAGTGCGCGCGGAAGTCGTGACCGCACGCGATCCCGATCCCGAGCACCATCGCGGCGGCGATCGTCACGTGCGCGATCCGGGCGCGGCGGCGATCGTCCTCCTTCCGGAGCACCAGCAGCGTCGCGACGACGGCGCCGAGCGCGGCGGCGAGCGTGAGGACGAGGAGGATGACGCGCTTCAGGAGCACGTGGTCGGAGACGTTCCAGAAGTAGATCGCGAGGAGCGGACCCAGCGCCGCGGCGGCGAGGAACGCGGCGCGCGGGAGGCGGACGCGCTCGATGACGACGAACGCGGCGGTGAGCAGCGCCGGGAGCGCGGGGAGCGTGTAGCGGTGGTACGCCCACGGGAACCCGAACGCGTGCGTGTACGGCATGTTCGCGCGCGTGAGGAACGACGCGTAGAGCCCCACCGTCGGGAGGAGCAGCGCGGCGAGCGGCCAGCGGAGCTCGCGCCGCGCCGCGCGGAACGAGAGGACCGCGAGCGCGACGAGCGGGGTCGCCTGGAGCGTGGCCTTGTTCGTCCACCCGCCGATGAGCAGCCCGAGCTTGTCCTCTTCGCGCACGTACATCCACGGATCGAGGTCGAAGAAGCCGACGTCGACGAGGTAGCCGAAGCCGATCCCGAGGTAACGCGCGCCCTTCTCGTGCAGCGTCGGCTGGAGCCACGCGACCGCGAGCGCGGCCGCGAGCACGCCGATCCAGGCGAAGCGCTTCTTGCGCACGACGACGAGGAGCGCGACGACGACGAGCGTGAAGACGCCGATCGGGATCCCGTACTTCACCTGCGACGCGAGGTTCATCTCGGCGGGGCCGCACCACGGCGGCGGACCGTAGGAGATGGGGTTGAGCGACGAGAAGCGGACGCGGTTCAGGAGGCACACCGGCGCGAGGCCGCCCACGAACCCGGCGAAGGCGGGGCCCACCCGGCGCGCCGCGGCGCGGAGCGAGCGGCCCCCGTCGGGCGCGGGCGCGACGGCGATGACGGCGAGCGACGCCGCCGCCATCGGGAACGTGAGGACGTGCGCGGCCGTCGCCGCCGCCCACGCGAGCCCCGCGAGCGCGCCGGTGCGCGGGGACGAGTCGCCCGCCACGACGCGCACGCCGAAGTAGGTGCCGAGCGTCGCCATCAGGACCGCGAGCGGGAAGGCGGTCATCTCGAGCGATTTTCCCGGGAGCGGGGTCGACACGACGACGAGCGCCGCGGCGCCGACCGCGTACCACTCGTTCTTCACGAACCGCTTCGCGAGCGCGAACGTCGCGAGGACGATCGGGACGAGGAGCGCGAACGTGGCGCTCGAGACGCGGGCGAGGCCGAAGGCCTTCAGCACCGGCGCGAGGAGATAAGGATAGAGCGGGCTGTAGATGCCCCACACCATCCCGCGCGCCGGGGCGGCGTGGGGGACGACGAGCGGCCAGCGATCGAGCGGGCCGTTGTCCCAGTACGGCAGCCCGTGGTCCGCGACGCCGCGCATCATCTGCACGTAGGTGCGGACGTCGAGCGACTCGACGCTGTGTCCTCGATGCAAGAGCGCGCCGACGAGGAGGAGCGCGCAGAAGCCGGCGAGGACGTGCCGGGGCGTCGGCGCGGTCACGCGCCTTCGGTGCGGTTCACGACGCGGGTCGGGACCGCGCGGATCCCGGAGGTGCCGATCGTGGTCTCGGCGCCGGCCTTCCCGGCCTCGTGGTACTCGGCGTCCTGGTTCACCTCCCAGACGTCGTACACGCGCGAGCCGGCCGCGATGTTCTCCGCCGTCAAGAGCGCGGTCATCATCGCGTGGTCCTGGTTGTTGTACTTGTGCATGCCGTTGCGCCCGACCGGGTAGAGCGTGGGGAACCTCTGCTCCATCTCGCTCCGCACCGTCTCGACGTTCTTCGTGTAGTCGTCGTCGTAGACGGGGTACGCCTTCACCTGGCGGACGACGCAGCCGTCCGTGACGTCGCTCTCCTTCGCGAGGCCGATCTTCGCGAGCTCCTTCGTCGCGAGCTTCACGAGGTCCTCGTCCTTCATCGACCAGAGGCCGTCGTTCTCGAAGCAGAAGTACTCGAGGCCGTAGCAGGCCATCTTCGGATCCGGGATCATCTCCGGCGACCACGACTTGAAGTTCTGGATGCGCCCGACCTTCACGTTCGGGTCGTGGATGTAGATCCAGTTGTCGTCGAAGAGGTTCTTGTCCTCGAGGATGAGCACGACGGTGATGAAGTCGCGGTACTTCAGCGCGTTCGCCGCCTTCGTCGCCTCCGCGGAGAGCTTCGGCGCGAGCGCGTTCGCGACCTCGCGGAGCGGGGCGGAGGAGATCACGGCGCGCGCTTCGAGCTCGCCGGTGGTGCCGTCCTTGCGCGTGAAGCCGATCTTCCAGCTCCCGCGGTCCGCGCTGTAGTCGAGCGACTCGGCGCGGCAGCCCATCTCGACGGTCCCGCCGAGGCCCTTCACCTTCTCCGCGCACGCCTCCCAGAGCATGCCCGGGCCCTTGCGCGGGTAGCGGAAGGTGTCGATGAGCGTCTTGATGACGCCCTTCTTGTCGGCCTGGTTCTTCGGCTTCCTCTGCGGGACGAGCGCGTGCTTGATCGCGCCGGAGAGCGAGAGGCCCTTGATGCGCTGCGCCGCCCAGTCGGCGCTGATCTCGTTGCAAGGCATCCCCCAGACCTTCTCGGTGTAGGTCTTGAAGAAGATCCGATAGAGCCGCGAGCCGAACTCGTTCGTGACCCAGTCCTCGAGGTTGGTAGGCTTCGGCGTCGGGAACGCGCGCGCCTTCGCGTAGGAGAGGACGCAGTGCGCGGCCTCGATCGGGCCGAGCTTCACGAGCGCCTCCGCGCCCTTGAGCGGGTAGGCGAAGAACTGACCGTTGTAGAAGATGCGCGACGACCGCGGGCGGTCGAGCATGTCGTCGGGGAGGATCTCGGTCCAGAGGTCCTCGATCTCCTTCGACTTCGAGAAGAAGCGATGGCCGCCGATGTCGAAGTGGTAGCCCTTGTACTTCGCCGTTCGCGAGATGCCGCCGACGTACTCGGGGTCGGCCTCGAGCACCGTCACGGGGATGCCCTTCTTCGACAGCGCGTACGCCGCCGTCAGCCCGGCAGGGCCGGCACCCAAGATCGCGACGGGGAGACCGCTGGTCATGGCGCGCCCTCATAGCGGCGACGCTCTGCGTGGTCAATCGCCGCCGCGGGCGGCGCCGGCCCGAATCTCGCGAAATGACAGGCCAACTCGGCCGAGGCTCACGAAGCCGAGCGCGATCAACGCGAGCTGCGCGCCGAGGCTCCACACGAAGACGAAGGCGACGGCGACGCTCTCGTCGATCCCGAACGGCACGACGAGCGCGCTCGTCGCGAAGCCCTGCACGATGCCGAGCCCCCCCGGCGCGGAGGGCAGCGCGCCGCCGAGGTTGCCGATCACGACGACGAGGCCGGCCTGCTCGAAGGTCCCCTCCGGGAGGAACGCCTTCATGCAGAGCCAGCAGAACGCGATCGTGAGGAGCCACACGACCGCGGTCAAGAGGAGGGTCGGCGCGAGGATCCGCGGCGCGCCGATCGCCTGGAGCGACTCGCGGATCTGCGTCAGCTTGGAGGTGACGGCCTTCGCGCGCGCCTCGCCGAAGCGCGCGAGCCGCCGCTCGAGCAGGCGCTCGATCGCGGCGCCCTTCACGACGACGACGACGGCGGCGACGAGGGCGAGGACGACGGCGGCCGAGCCGATCGTGGCCGCGCGCGTGAACGCGGGGCGCATCGGGATCCGCAGCGCGAAGCCGGCGAAGAGGAGCAGCACCGCGGCGAGGTCGACGAGGCGCTCGGCGATCACGATCGACATCGCGCGCGTCAGCGTGATGCCGCCGCTCTTCGAGATGACGTAGCCGCGCGCGAGCTCGCCGACGCGGAGCGGGAGCGTCATGTTGAAGAAGTACCCGATGATGTTCGCGTGCCACGTCGCCCAGAACGGCGTCTTGCCGAGCATGAGCGACCAGCGCCACGCGCGGACGAGGAACATCACGAAGAACACCGCGGCCGCGAGGACGAGCCAGCCGCTGTGCGCGCCCGCGATCGCGGTCCCGAGATCGCGCAGGCGCACGCGCCAGAAGAGGAGGAGGAGCGCGACGACGCTCGAGAGCGCCCCGATCCAGATCGGCCTGTTCGATGGCCTGCTCGACGTCGCCGGCTCTGCCGCTTCCACGCGCCGGCTCGTAGCACCGGCGCGGAGCGCCGTCAGTGCTTCCGGCGCGCGCCCGCGTCTTTCGCCGGCGCGCCCGCGTCGGGGGCGCTCGGCTCGGGCTCGGGCTCGGGTTTCGGCGGCGGCTCGGGGCTCGGCGGCGGCGGGGCCGCGGCGTCGTCGCAATTGTCGATTGACTTTGGTCCGCCGACAACGACGAGATCGCCGCTCTTGGCGACTTGCTCGGTGCACTTCGCGAGGCGATGCGGCGTCGCCGCGCTGCCGATCCAGAGGTGGAAGGGCTTCACGAGGTTCGTGTCGGCGCGCGCGCTCCCGAGGCGCCTCCGTTCCTTGTCGGTGGTGCGCACGTCGAAGCGGTCCTTCTCGAGCTCGAGGAAGAAGCCGAGCGCGAGGTCCTCGTGCGCGTCGAGGTGGACGACGGGGGTGAGCCCCTCCTTCTGGAGCTTCGTCTTGAGCGCGCCGTAGGCGGCGGTGATGTCGGGGCGGAGCTGGGGCTGCGAGCCGGGCCCGGCGGGGTGCCTCGCGAGCGAGAGCCGCTGGAGCGACGCGGTCGTCACCGCGCCCGCGAGCGCGACGATGATGAGGGGGGTCGCCGCGACGTTGCTGACCTTCGGGAAGCGGAGGAGCGCGGCGCCGAGCGCGGAGAAGACGGTCGCGAAGATTCCGATCCACAGGACGCTGCTCGCCGCCGACGTCCAGAAGACGATGAACGGCGCGTTCGTGCCGGCGACGGCGGTGAGGGAGAGGATCGCGAGCGCGTCCGCGAGCGCGCCGACGCCGAGGAGCCCGAGGCTCGCCGCGTCCTTGCGCTTCGCCGCGATCATCGAAGCCGTCACCGCGGCGCCGACGTGGATGCTCGCCATGAGCGCGGGGAACGTCGAGGTCCCGACGTACATCTCGTCGGTGCTCGCCATCACCGGCACGAAGTCGTCCTTGAGGAGCGAGAGGCGGGCGACGCGGTAGGGCAGCCACGCCATCATCGTCATCCACTCTTGCGTCGCGGCGCCGATCGACACCCACGGCGTGCTGCGATCGGTGAAGAAGCCGATCGCGCGCTGGATGTTGCCGGCCTGGGCGGCGACGATCGTCTCGACGATGGGGGGGACGAAGAGGATGAGGCCGATGCAGCCGGCGATCCCGAGGCGCCAGCGCTGCGCGAGCACGTCGGGGCGAGTCTCCTTCCGCGTGACGACGAAGAAGGAGACGACGGCGGCGGCGGTGACGACGAGGAACACGAGCGCGGTCGCGACGTGCGTCTGCAGCGCGAAGACGCCGAACACGAGCGCGGGATAGGCCGCGCCGCTCTTGCCGCGCGCGACCATCGCCGCGTTGAAGAGGAAGGCGGCGAGCGGGAGGACGACGACGTGCGGCGGCCACGGGCTCGCGGCCACGCTCCCGAACGCGGCGAACCACGCGAGGACGACGAAGAGCGCCGCGATCGCGTGCGCGCGCCGCGCGAACAGCCGCGCCCCCGCCGCGATGCCGGCGGCCGCCGCCGCGTTGACGAGGGTGGCGGCGAAGTAGACGCCGGTCGCGGCGTTGCCGAACGCCGCCTGGAACGGCGCCGCGAAATAGAAGAAGAAGGGCCCAAGATGAGAGAAGCCGAACCGCGTCGGCGCCCCGACCAGCGTCTCCCCCGTCCACACATGACGCGTCGCGTGCTCGACGACCGCGATGTCCCCGGTGAGCCCGAACCGCGGCACGCCCACCCGAAGAAGAAACGTAAAATACGGCACCAGCGGCAAAATCGCAAGGAGCCCGAGCGCCGTCGCCTCGATCCAGCGATTGCGTCGTGCCCTCTTCACGCTCGTGCGTTCTTCGGTCATCGGTCCGGCGCTGGCGTTCTGTCGGTGTCGCTCTCAGCGGGGCTGGAGTCTATATCACTCAACGTCGGGGGCTTCGCCCCCGACACCCCCACCCCAGACACGGCCCTCGCGCTGCGCGCTCGGGGCGCTTCGCGCCCGCTGTCGCGGCCGCTTCTGGGGCCCCTTCTGGATGTCGGGACGAAGCGCGAGCCGCTGCGGCGATCCGGCGGGGGCGCGCCGCGCCGCGAGGCCCCGCGACCCCAGACACGGCCCTCGCGCTGCGCGCTCGGGGCGCTGCGCGCTCGGGGCGCTTCGCGCCCGCTGTCGCGGCCGCTCTGGGGCCCCTTCTGGATGTCGGGACGAGGCGCGTCCGGAAGCGCGAGCCGCTGCGGCGATCCGGCGGGGGCGCGCCGCGAGGCCCCGCGACCCCAGACACGGCCCTCGCGCTGCGCGCTCGGGGCGCTTCGCGCCCGCTGTCGCGGCCGCTTCTGGGGCCCCTTCTGGATGTCGGGACGAAGCGCGTCCGGAAGCGCGAGCCGCTGCGGCGATCCGGCGGGGGCGCGCCGCGAGGCCCCGCGACCCCAGACACGGCCCTCGCGTTTCGCGCTCGGGGCGCTGCGCGCTCGGGCGCTTCGCGCCCGCTGTCGCGGCCGCTCTGGGGCCCCTTCTGGATGTCGGGACGAGGCGCGTCCGGAAGCGCGCGAGCCGCTGCGGCGATCCGGCGGGGGCGCGCCCCGGGGCCCCGCGACCGCGGCCGCGAATGCGGTTGCGAAGCAACCCGAGCGCGCAGCGCGAGGGCCGTGGTCGCGGGGTGGGGGTGTCGGGGGCAAAGCCCCCGACGTTGAAAACCCTATGGTAGGCTGGGCGGGCGATGCTTCCCGAGAAGAAGCAGGTGCTGATCGTCGATGACGAGCCGAACCTGCGGAAGATCCTGGCCGCTCAGCTCTCGCGCGACGGCTATGACGTGCTCCTCGCCGAGGACGGCGAAGAGGGGCTCGCGCTCCTCCGCGAACATCACATCGACCTCGTCGTCACCGACCTCCGCATGCCGAAGATCGACGGGATGACGCTCCTGCGCGAGGCGCTCGCGGAGCAGCCCGAGCTCCCGATCGTCATGATCACCGCGCACGGCACGGTGGACACCGCGGTCGAGGCGCTGAAGCTCGGGGCCTTCGACTACCTCACGAAGCCGTTCGACAAGGACGAGGTCCGCGCGATCGTCGGCAAGGCGCTGAAGACGCGCGAGCTCGCAGGGGAGGAGCCGTCGGCCGCGATCCCGGTCGCCACGTCGGCGAGCGCGGACTCGACCGCCGAGATCGAGAAGACGGAGGGGGCGCGGTTCGGCATCATCGGCCAGTCGGCGGGGCTCACCGAGCTCTACGCCGTCCTCGAGCGCGTCGCGGACTCGCCCACCACCGTCCTCATCACCGGCGAGAGCGGCACCGGGAAGGAGCTCGTCGCGCGCGCGCTCCACGATCACTCGTCGCGCCGCGGAAAACCCTTCATCAAGGTGAACTGCGCCGCGATCCCGAAGGAGCTGATCGAGAGCGAGCTCTTCGGCTACGAGCGCGGCGCCTTCACCGGCGCGGTCACGAGCAAGCCGGGGCGCTTCGAGCTCGCCAACGGCGGCACGCTGTTCCTCGACGAGATCGGCGAGATCCCGGTCGAGATGCAGGTGAAGCTCCTCCGCGCGCTGCAGGAGAGCGAGTTCGAGCGCGTCGGCGGGATCAAGACGATGCGCGTCGACGTGCGCCTCGTCGCGGCGACGAACCGCGACCTGAAGAAGCTCATCGCGCAGGGCGCGTTCCGCGAGGACCTCTTCTACCGCCTGAACGTCGTGTCGATCCGGCTGCCCGCGCTGCGCGAGCGCGCGAGCGACACGCCGCTCCTCGTCGGTCACTTCCTCAAGAAGTTCAACGAGCGGCTGAAGAAGAACGTCACCGGCGTCGAGCCCGAGGCGCTCGACCTCCTCAGCGCGTACACGTGGCCGGGCAACATCCGCGAGCTCGAGAACGTGATGGAGCGCGCGGTCCTCTTCTGCGACGCGTCGAAGCTCCGGGTCGAAGACCTCCCGAGCGAGCTCCGCGGCCCCGGCGCGATGTCGGGCGCGACGCCGCTCCCGATGACGGTGGAGGCCGGCGTCGATCTCGCGTCGCTCTCGGGCGAAGGCGGCCTCAAGGAGCACGTGAAGGTCGCGATGAGCCGCCTCGAGCGGGACCTCGTGAGCCGCGCGCTCAAGCAGACCAACAACAACGTCACCCACGCCGCGCGCCTCCTCAAGATCTCGCGCAAAGGCCTCCAGCTCAAGATGAAGGAGCTCGGGCTCCGGGAAGCGAACGACAAGGGCGACTGATGCGGCGCGCGCGGCTCATAGCGATCGCGATCGCGATCGGCGGCGTCGCTTGCTCGACCAAGCCGAAGACCCGCGCCGTCGCGGAGACCGAGGCGGGACCGCGCCCCGAGAAGACCGCGTCGTGGCCGCTCGGCAGCGACCTCGGCGCGCCGCGGCCCGGCATGGCGTTCATCCCCGCCGGCACGCTCCACGCGGGCACGCACCCCGATCGCGCGCCGCGCATCGCCGACGAAGAGATGGCCGGCGTCGCCGTCGAGATGGGTGGATTCTACATCGATCTCCTCCCCTGGCCGAACGAGCCGAACGCGATCCCCACCACCAACGTGTCGCGCGACGAGGCCGAGCAGCTCTGCGTCCAGAAGCAGAAGCGCCTGTGCACCGAGCTCGAGTGGGAGCGCGCGTGCAAGGGCCCCGAGAACACGACCTACGAGTACGGCGACGCGTACCGCCGCGAGCCGTGCGGGACCGGCGTCGCGCTCGAGCAGGCCGCGCGCCGCCCCTCCGGCGAGCACGCGCAGTGCAAGAGCAAGTTCGGCGTCCTCGAGCTGCACGGCGGCGCGTGGGAGTGGACGTCGAGCGGGTGGGGCCGCGCGTCGAAGGACGCGGCGCAGGGCGTGCTCCGCGGCGGCAACTCCACCGCCGGCGAGCTGGTGGGGCGCTGCGCGAACGCGATCGCGCGCGACCCGGCGAAGAAGGCGCCGACGATGGGCTTCCGCTGCTGCGCCGGCCCGAAGAGCATGGCCGAGGTGCACCTCGAGCTCCAAGGCACCCCCGGCTTCGGGATGGTGCCGTCGTCGACGCTCGGTCACGTCGCGTCGGTCGCGCTCTCCGACGCGATCGGCTGCGCCGCCGCCGACGTCCCGAGCGACAAGGCGCACGGCTGGCAGTGGGTGCCGGTGCCGAACGAGGACCTCCGCGTCTTCGTCGGCTGCGCCAACCCGACGTCGTCCACCGGCGCGGGGTGCGGCGTCGGCATCACGCGCGGCGACATGCTCCTCGCGAAGGTCGCGACCGGCACCACGATGCCGGAGGTCGCGCGCAACGGCACGCCGCGCCACCTCCGCGTCCGCGGCGTCGACGCGCGCGGCACCTTCAGCCGCGAGATCACCTACGTCTACGGCCGCATCGAGATCACGGAGCCGAAGCGCCCCTGACCCCGGCGATTTCGAGCGGCGCGCGGCCGCTCGGGCCGGCGACGACGATCTCGAGCTTCCGGTCCTCCGTGCCCTGGAGGTACGTGACGCGCACGGCGTGCAGACCGGCCGCGAGCGCGATCTCGCCGTCGGCCTCGCGCGGCCACGGGTCGGTGTCGACCTCCGCGACGAGCTCGCCGTCGACCTCGATCCGCGCGGCGTCGTCGCCGACGATCTCGAAGCGATGGATCCCCGTCTCGGCGATCTTCACCACCGCGTCGAAGACGAGCGCGAAGTGATCGCGCTTCATGCGGCCGCCGAGCGCGCGCGCCGCGGCCTCGAGCGAGACGCCGTCGGTCTCGACCTCGGCGAGCGGGCTCGCGATCTCGGCGAGCTTCGCGAACCGGCCCTCGTAGTAGCGAACGCGCGGCGCGCTCGCCGTCGCGACGGCGGGCCGCGGCGTCTCCTTCACGAAGAGGGCGCGCACCGGCTTGCTCGCGCGGCCGCTCGGGAGGAAGAGCGCCGTCGTCAACGTCGTCGTGTCGATGATCGAGAGCGGATCGCGATAGCGCGGCGAGGCGGGCGTCGGGATCGAGCCATCACGCGTGTAGCGGACGACGCCGTCCGGATAGAAGAGCGGCGTCTCGAGGACGACCTTCCGCACGTCGAGGACCACGCTCCGCGGGCGCGTGCCCCCCGGCGGCTCGACGAAGTAGCGGACGCCGGACGCGTCGAGCATCGGACGCTGGAGGCGCGATCGCGTGATGAGCTCGTGCGCGGGGCGCCTCCCGGTCCATAGCGTCTCCGCGTGCACCGCCATGCGCGGGAGCACCAGCGTGTCGATGTCCTCCTGCGTCGTGACGTACTCCGTCCAGAGCGCGGCCTCGCCGCCGAGCACGTGGGGCGCGGGCTCGACGTCGAAGCCGTGCACGAGCGGCCAGGAGAGGTGACCGAGGTGGCCCGGCTCGAGCTCGCGCCGCCCCGACTGGCGGAAGTTGAAGTAGAGCGCCTGGTACGGCGCGAAGACGGTGTCGAAGCCGCGCTGCACCGCGAGCTCTCCGCGCTCCTTCGACTGCCACGCCACGACGACGGGTGGGTTCCTCGCCGGACCGTTCGGGAGCGCCTCGTCCCACACCATCGGCCGCCGCTTCGACGCGGCGAGCATGTCGAAGACGCGCTGCATGAAGACGTGCTCGAGCCCGATCGCGTCGACGTTCGCCGCCTTCATCGCGGCGCGGCACTTCGGGCACGCCTCCCAGCGCGTGGGCGGGACCTCGTCGCCGCCGACGTGGATGAGACGCGACGGGAAGGCCGCGACGACGTCGCGCAGCATCTCCTCCACGAGCGTGTACGAGCCTTCGTTCCCGGCGCAGAGCACGTCGTCGAAGACGCCCCACGTCCGCGGCGTCTCCTGCTTCTCGCCGGTGCACGACAGCTCGGGGTGCGCGGCGAGGACCGACCGCGTGTGCCCCGGCATCTCGATCTCGGGGATCACCGTGACGCCGCGCGCGCGCGCGTGCTCGACGACGGCCTCCACGTCGGCGGCGGAGTACGCGCCGTCGGCGGACTTGAGCTCGGGGTGGCTCGGGAGATCGAGGCGGAAGCCCTGGTCGTCGGTGAGGTGCCAGTGGAAGACGTTGAGCTTGTAGAATGCAAGCATGTCGACGTAGCGCTCGACGACGGCGCGATCGAAGAAGTGGCGCGCGACGTCGAGGTGCATCCCGCGGAACGCGTGGCGCGGCTCGTCCTCGATCCGGACGCACGGCAAGGTCCAGCGATCGCCCGGCCCGAGCGGCGGCGTCGGCATGCCGATCCTCCGCGCGCCCGCGAGCTGGGCGATCGTCTGCGCGCCGTAGAAGAGGCCGCCGCGCCCGCGCGCGGACACGGTCGGCTTTCGGCCGGGGCCGATCTCGAGCACGTAGCTCTGCTCGTCGATCGGCAGCGGGCCCTCGGCCGGATCGTGGACGACGCCGCCGGTGTATACGAGGTCGATGTCGGCCGCGCCCCCGCCGACGGCGCTCTCCGGCAAGCCGAGCCAGCGCGCGAGCTGCGACGCGACCTCGCGTGGCCCGCCGATCCGCGTGTGCGCGTCGATGACGAACGGCTCGCCGCATCGCGCGTAGTCCCTCCGCGCGCGCGGCAGGAGCGGAAGCTCGAGCGACGGCTCCTCGATCGCCGGCCGCGGCGTCGCCGACGGCGTGTGCCCGCACGCGATCGCGAGCGTGATGCCCGCGAGCAAGGCAAGACGCAGATGTCTCGGCACACGCGGATGTTACCCGAGCCGCGCGCCGGGATTTCCCATCGATCGCGAGTGCGACTATCGTGGCTCACGTCAGGGGAGCTTTCCATGAACCGTCTGCTTTCGTTGTTCGTCGCTGCGCCGATCGCGCTCGCCACCCTCGTCGGCTGCCCCGGCGATCCCGAGACCCACGAGCCGCTCACGCCGAGCAACCTGAGCGCGCCGCTCTCGGGCGAGGGCTTCCAGTTCCGGACGCCGCTCTTCCAGGTCGGCCCCGGCGAGGAGGTGCAGGACTGCTACTTCTACAAGGTCCGCGACCTCGCGCGGAGCGGCGGCCTCGACGAGAACCAGCCGGTGAACCTCCACCGCGTCCAGATGGTGCAGCGCGACGGCTCGCACCACATGAACCTGTTCCGCGTCCGCAGCATCGTCGGGCTCGATCCGAACGCCGGGACGTTCCACCACGGCATCAACGGGCAGGGCGAGTGCTTCAAGAGCCCCAACTGGGCGGACTGGCCGCTCGTCGCGAACACGCAGCAGGACGGCGAGGTCGACTGGACCTTCCCCGAGGGCGTCGCGAACGTCTTCGAGCCCGACGAGTGGATCATGCTCCAGACCCACTACGTCAACGCCGGCTCGCAGAAGACGCCCGACGCCGCCGAGGTCGCGGTGAACTTCCATACGATCCCGGCGGACAAGGTCGTCCACCAGATGGGCACGCTCTTCGCGACGAAGCAGTCGATCCGCGTCTGCAAGAGCAACCCCACCCCCGAGTTCAGCGGCACCTGCCAGTTCAAGAACCCGAACCAACCGGTGCACGTCATCGGCGCGAACGGCCACTTCCACGGCCGCGGCCGGATCTTCGACATGTTCAGCTGGGACGGCGTCTCGATCCAGAAGCCGGGCGACGCCGATCGCTTCTACCGCTCCGAGACGTGGGACGATCCGCCGATGAAGCGCTCGCCGGAGCTCGACCTCGAGGTGAAGCCGGGCGGCGGCGTGTTCTACACCTGCGGCTTCCAGTGGCGCATGCCGCCGGAGGAGGCCGGCGGCTGCAAGACGCTCGACGACAAGGACAAGAGCGAGGACAAGGACTGCTGCTACACGTTCGGCCCGATCGTCGAGACGAACGAGCACTGCAACATCTTCGTCTACTACTGGCCGAAGCAGGAGACCGGCGACGTCTTCTGCAACTAGAGCCGCGCTCGGCCTCTCGTTCGTGACGGCTCCGCTCCTCACCGTCCTCGGCGGATGCCCGGGTGACGATCCTCCCGCCGTGCCCGCGCCGGTCGAGGCGGCGGCGGACGCGCCGCTCGCGAGCGTGTGCCCTACCGGCTACCTCGGCGATCCCGCGGCGGAGCCGATCCTCGAGCTCCGCGCGCTGCGCGCCGACGGGACCGACGTGCCGCTGAACGACGGCGACGACCTCGCGGTCCTCTTCCCGCCGCAGGGCGGCCGCGTCGCGTTCGTCGGCGTGCGCGTCCTCAACGTCGACGGGTGTGCGGCGCAGATCATCGGCGCGCTCCGCGATCCGGCGACGAAGCAGGTCCGGCTCGACGGCCGCACCGTGAACCTGCGGCGGCAGGACGACGGCTGGGGCGTCACCGGACGCGGGACCGCGACGAACATCGAAGATTCCGACGAAATCGGTGATTACTCCAACGTGCCGCTCTGCCCCAACCAGTGGGCCGATCGCGACGTCTTCGATCAGCCCTTCGAGCTCGAGCTCGTGCTCACCGATCGGCGGCAGAAGACGGCGTCGAAGAAGATCACGGTCGTCCCGCGCTGCGCCGAGCCGGGCGCGAAGGAGGTCGCGTGCAAGTGCCTCTGCCGGAGCGGCTACGTGCTCGGCGAGACGTGCGGCGAGGACGCGGGAGCGGAGGGCGGGACATGAACCGAAGCGCGCTCGCCTTCGTGCTCCTCTGCGTCGCCTGCGACGGCGACGATCCGCCGCGCCCCGCGACCGACGCGGGCGCCGACGTCGAGGCGGGGCCGGCCGCCGCGTGGAGGACCGTCCTCTCGGAGCTCGACGGCACGCTCCTCTCGGTGTGGGGCTCCTCCGAGCGCGACGTCTGGGCGGTCGGCGGTCCGCTCGGCAACGCCGGCTTCGAGTCGCTCGTCGTGCGGTTCGACGGCACGGTGTGGCGCCGCCTGAAGCCGGGGAAGAGCGAGTCGTTCTGGTGGGTGCACGGCACCGGCCCGAGCGACGTGTGGCTCGTCGGCGAGAAGGGCCGCGTTACGCACTGGGACGGGGCTGCGTTCACGGAGGTGCCCTCCGGCACGGACGCGACGCTCTTCGGGGTGTGGGCGGCCGCGCCGAACGACGTCTGGGCGGTGGGAGGGACGCCGGAGTCGGCGACGGGCGCGAACGACGTCGTGCTGCACTGGGACGGAGCGACGTGGAAGCTGGAGGCGCCGCCCGCGCAGAAAGTTGCATTCTACAAGGTGTGGGGCTCCAGCCCGTCGGATCTCTACGTCGTCGGCGAGGCCGGCGTGATCTGGCATCGCGTGCAAAATGCATGGAAACGCGAGGGGGAGGGTGTCGCGACGGGGCGGCTCACGACCGTGTTCGGCTGCTCCGCGACGGAGGTCTACGCCGTGGGCGGGCGCGATCTCCTCGTGTCGGACGGCGCGACGTGGAGGCGCGCGGAGATCGATCCGCTGCTCGTCCTGAACGACCTCAACGGCGTCTCGTGCGGTCGCGGCGGCGTCGTCGTGGTCGGCGGCGGGAGCTTGAAGCTGCGGCTCGTGACGAGGTCCGACGGAACAAGAGGATGGGAGACCGACTTCGGCAGCGAGCCGCTCGTCGATCTCCACGGCGCCTGGGCCGATCCGACGGGCGCCTTCTGGGGCGCCGGCGGCCAGTTCACGGCCGCGCCTCGCCCCAACACAAAGCGCCAGGGCGCGCTCGCACGCTACGCCCCCGACGCCATCTCACCCCTGCTCGTTCCGTGACCGAGACCCCCACGCCGCGATCGAGACTCTCTCGGGGGGTCCGGGGGCGTCGGAGCGCGCCCCGCGCGCGAAGAAACCCCCGGCGGGAGAGCTCGAGAGGGCAGAGCCCTCTCGAACAAGCCAGCCTCAGCCGGCGATCGCGCGGCGTTTGGTCGTCGTGCGACGGGTCGCGGTCGGTCCCGCGCCGCTGACGGGCGTGACGAGCGCTTCGAGGTCGATCGTCAGCGCGCCGCAGATGCGGTTCGCGACGAAGAGGGACGGTCCCAGCTCTCCGCGCTCGAGCCGCGCGATGTAGTTCGGAGACAA
This sequence comes from Labilithrix sp., assembly GCA_019637155.1. Classification (NCBI taxonomy): domain Bacteria; kingdom Pseudomonadati; phylum Myxococcota; order Polyangiales; family Labilitrichaceae; genus Labilithrix; species Labilithrix sp. Next base: position 318,096 of record JAHBWE010000009.1, read on the forward strand.
GCCTGCCTTCTCTGCGAGGAGCGCCTGGGTCCAGCCGTGCTCCTGACGGGACCGCCGAATCGCCTCGCCCACCGTGACGTTGAACGAGCGATGCTCGTCCTGTTCGTCGCCCGCAGCGCCGCCGGTTGCAGGGCGCTGGTCCGGATCGAATTTGGGCCTCCGCCCGCTCTCTTGTCCCACGCAACAACGCTAGCTCCATGCGCTCTCGTTCGCAGGTGAAAAGCTGTGTCGCTCGGGATGCGACAGAGGGGCCGCCGGTGCGTGCGGCGGCACGCGCTGCGGGGCGGATTCCTCGCATGACTCTGCGTGGTTCTGTACTCTCGTCGTGCGCGTGAACGTCGACGTCGGTCAGGTCATTGCCGGAAAGTACGAGCTCGTTCGCCTCCTTGGAAAGGGGGCGATGGGCGAAGTCTGGCTCGCCACGCACAACTCGCTCGGCGGCGAGTTCGCGATCAAGCTCGTCGAGCCGGCCGACGACATGGAGGCGGAGACGGCGGCGGGCCGCTTCCAGCTCGAGGCGCAGATCGCGGCGAAGCTGTCGCGGAAGACGCGGCACATCGTCTCCGTCAGCGATCACGGCGAGGAGGACGGCCTCGCGTACCTCGTCATGGAGCTGCTCGAGGGCGAGTCGCTCGAGGCGAGGACGAAGCGCGCCGGCGCGCTCGCGCTCCCCGAGGTCGCGGCGATCGTGCTGCAGGTCGCGCGCGCGCTCTCGCTCGCGCACGAAGAGGACATCTTCCACCGCGACCTCAAGCCCGCCAACGTGTGGCTCGGCAAGGACGAGGACGGCCGCCTCCTCGTGAAGCTGCTCGACTTCGGCATCGCTCGCACGAAAAAGCCGTTTCGAACGCGTTCACCGTTTGCCACGAGCAAGGACATGGTGCTCGGCACGCCGAGCTACATGAGCCCGGAGCAGGCGCGCGGCCTCGACACGCTCGACTACCGTTGCGACCTCTGGGCGCTCGCGGTCGTCGCCTACGAGGCGCTCACGAAGAAGATCCCGTTCGAGGGCGAGACGGTCGAGGACATCTTCCTCTCGATCTGCACGTTCCGCGTCGTGCCGGTCCTCGCGCGTCGCGCCGATCTCCCTCCCGCGCTCGAGGCCTTCTTCGCGCGCGCCTTCGCGCCGAAGCTCGAGGATCGGTTCACGACCGCGCTCGAGCTCTCCGACGCGTTCGAGCGTCTCGTGCCGGCGGAGGAGCTCGAGCAGGCGCTCGGCATCGTCCTCACCCCGAGCGCGCGCCGGCTCGAGGTCGCGCGCCAGAGCGCGCCGAACCTCGCCGCCGCCCCGCCGAGCCAGCCGGAGCTCTCGCCGCCGCCGCCTTCGAGCGATCCGATGGCAGGGATGCGGAGCTCGTCGCCCGATCTCAACGTCGCGGTCGGCGGCCCCACCGTCATCACGCGGCGTCGCGGCGGCGGCGGTCTCTTCATCGCGATCACGGTGCTGATGAGCATCGTCGGCATCGGCGCCGTGATCCTCGTGGCGATGAGCCGGAGCGACAAGACGCCGACCACGAAGCAACCCGACCCGCCGACGAGCGCGATCGCGACGGTGACGACCGCCACGACGACGCTCGAGGACATCCCGCCGCCGGAGCCCGCGCCGTCGCCGTCGCCTCCGCCCGCGTCGTCACCGGCGGCGGTGAGGCCGGTGGTGGCGACGGGTGCGCCGAAGCCGCCGGCCCCCGCACCTCCGCCGGTGACGTCCCCGACACCCGCGCCGCACACGTCCCCGTCGCCGGCGAAGAGCGCGCCCGCGCCGGCCAAGTCCGTCGACAAAGCCAACGTCTTCTGAATGCCGAGCTATCCGGACCGATGTATGATCGGACGGTGACCTTCTCTTTCAAGCGGCTGCTGAGCAGCGCCGTCGGTCTCGTCTTCGTCCTTGCAGCTCCGGTCGCGTACGCCGATCCCCAGTCGGACGCGAAGGACCTCTTCCAGAAAGGCCGCGAGCACCGGGAGAACAACGACTGCGGGAGCGCGGCGCCGCTCTTCCGTAAGGCGTGGACGGTCTATCCCGCCGGTCTCGGCTCGCTCCGCAACCTCGCCGAGTGCGAGGAGACGCTCGGTCACTTCGCCTCCGCGCGGCGGGCGTGGCTCGATCTCAAGCGCGCGCTCATCACCGCGCCGCCGGATCAGAAGTACGAGGGTTGGGACAAGGACGCGGACGACGCCGCGGCGCGTCTCAAGCCGAAGGTCGCGTCGTTCGTCGTCGACGTGATCGTGAGCTCGCCCGAGGGCGAGGCGCCGGCGACGGAGAAGAGCGGCGTCGAGCTCAGCGTGAACGGCGAGCCGGTGGCGGGCACGCTCGTCGGCACCCCGCTCGAGCGCGATCCCGGCAACTACGTCATTCGCGCGGCGCACAAGGACGCGCAGCCGGTCGAGCAGACCGTCGCGCTCAGCGCCGGCGACAACCCACGCGTCACGCTCCGACTCACGATCGTGCCGCCCCCGCCACCCCCGGTCGTGGTCGAGGAGGATCACTCCACGCGCCGCACGGTCGGCTGGGTCGTCGCGGGCGTGGGCGCCGCGTCGCTCGTCGCGTCGGGCGTCACGTTCCTGCTCTATCAGAGCGACAAGAGCACGATCGCGGACAACTGCGAGAACAACGTATGCCCGCGGACGCCGGACAACGAGAGCGCCGCCGACCGCGGCCCGACGATGGGTGTCCTCACGAGCATCCTGTTCCCCGTCGGCCTCGTCGGCGTCGGCGCCGGCCTCGCCCTCGTGCTCACGAGCGGCTCGTCGAACAAGACCGCCGCCCCCACGATCCGCTTCACCCCCAGCCTCGGCGGCTTCCGCCTGGGAGGCACGTTCTGATGAAGCGCCGTCGTGTCTTCTTGTTCGCCGCGCTCTTCGCCGTGCCGCTCACGGTGGTCGCGGCCGCGTGCACGTTCCCGGACGTGAGCTTTAGTGCTGGTGGGAGCGAGGCGGGATCCGGTATCGACGCGGCCGATGGAGGGCCGACCGCGGACGCGGCGAACACCGACGCCGAGGAGGTGCCCATCGTCCTCCCCGACGGAAACGTCATCGGCGACGTGATCGAGCGCGACGACGCCTCCGCGATCGTCGACGCCGCCGGTTGCGACGGGAAGTGCGACTGCGACAACGACGGCTATCTCAGGATCGGCTGCGACGCGGCGACGGAGCTCGACGAGCCGGGCGCAGGATCGCTCGGCGGCGGTGACTGCGTGGACATCGATCCGCTCGTCCATCCGAACATCAACACGTTCGTTCTCACGGAGCCGACGCCGCCGAACGTCGGCGACTGGAACTGCGACAACAACGTGGAGCGCTCCATCAAAATTCACGGCAGCTGCTCCGGCTTGAACAACGGTCTTGTGCCGTGCAGCGGTGTTCCCGGTGAGAAGGTCCAGTCTGCGTGCGGGACGCGGACCGACTTCTACACGTGCGTGGGAACAGGGCCTGCGACGTGCGGGGTTGTCTTTCTGGAACAACGCGTGCAGACCTGCAAATGAAGCGAACGCGTCGTCGTCGTGTCGTGTTTGCGCTCGTCGCCTGCGCCGCCGTTGGCGCTTTTGCGGCGTGCTCGTTTCCGGAGGTCGTCTTCGACGACGGCGCCCCCGAGGCAGGACCGGACGGCCGGATCGACGACATCGATGCGGCGGCGACGGATGGGGGCGTCGACGCGACGGACGCCGTGTCGGACGCCGGCGACGGCGGGCGCGTGCGGCCCGACGATGTCGATCCCGAAGGCGGCACGCGCGATGCGGCCGTGCGCGATGATGCGAGCGTGCGTCTCGACGGCGGCCCCGACGGCAGCGGCTGCGCGGTGGCGTGCGACTGCGATGGCGATCTCAGCCTCAACCGGTCGTGCGAGCTGCCACCCGACGAACGCCCCGACTGCGACGACTTCGATCCGCTCGTGTATCCGGGCCAGGACTTCGTCGCGTCGCCGTGGGACCCGCAGAGCTCGCATCCGACTCCGAACGACTGGAACTGCGATGGCAAAGTCACCAAGCAGTTCGACTACGGGATCAAGTGCTCGCTCACCGACTGCACCGAGGGCTTCGCGATCGACGTCCCGTGCGGCGCTACGGGCACGTACAACATCTGCAAGCCGGCACTAAACGTCCTCGGCCTCGTCACGCTGTGCTCGGTGGGCAGCACGGAGCAGCGCATCCAAGGCTGCCGCTGATTAGCGCGCCGCGGCGGCCAGTAACCGCGCAGCCGCCGCGGGCGTGGGCCGATGCGGTGGGCCCGCGCTATGATCGAGCCGATGTCTCAATCCGGACAAGTCGCGACGCTCGTCTTTGCCGTCACACGTCCGGCCGTGGGGTGGGAGCTCTACGAGGGGACGATGCCAGAGACCGAGCTACATTCGCAGGCGATTACGCTGCTGGAGGCGCTCCTGAAGTACTGGGCGCGGCGTTGGGGGGCGCGCATCGTGACTCGGCTCCCGATCCGCTGGGTCGAGGAGGACGCGCGCATCGGGGTTGATCCCGACGTCGCCGTTCTCCTTCCGCCGCCGCCGGTGGAGGAGGGCGCGCTCGAGAGCGTCTTCACCTGGCTCCCGGGCCACGAGCCGCCGCTGCTCGCGATCGAGGTCGTGAGCAAGTCGAACGCGCACAAGGACTACTCGATCGCGCCGGCGAAGTACGCCGCGAGCGGGACGCAGGAGCTCTGGGTCTTCGACCCGCTGCTCTGCGGACCGAAGCAGGTCGACGGGCCGTATCGCCTCCAGATCTGGCGCCGCAACGGGAGCAGCTTCGAGCGCATCTACGCGGGGACCGGGCCCGCGCGTTCTCCCGCGCTCGACGCGTGGGTCGTCGCCACCGACGACGGCCGAAAGCTCCGCGTCACCAGCGACGCCGCCGCGACCGACTTCTGGCTCACGGAGGAAGAAGCCGCCGTCGCACAGAAGAACGCCGCGCTCGCGCAAAAGGACGCCGCGCTCGCGCGCGTCGCGGAGCTCGAGGCCGAGCTCGCCCGCCGCGGCGGTTAGTGCGTCGGATCCTGGAAGCGGAGGACCTTGCGCCACTCCGGGACCATGTTGTCGTCGGTGATGAGCTTGGCGCCTTCGGCGGTGGTGCGCTTCAGGATGTTGTCGCGTGACTCGAGGCCTTCGCGGTCGTAGGGGCCGTTCACGGTGTCGGGGTACGCGTAGGTGTCGGCGAAGAACTGCGCGTTGTCGGGATCGTTGACGTCGACGACGGGCTCGCCGTCGAGCTTCATCGTCTCGACGAGGTTCTTCCAACGCTGCTTGTCCCAGCTGAACGGGCTGTCGCTCACCGCGACGAAGTTCCAGACGCGGAGCGCGTGCGGGAAGACGGTGGCGGCGGTGAACTGCACGTCGTCCGACGACGTCGAGTTGAAGTAGAGGATGCCGCCGGGCGCGAGGCGCGAGCGCGCGAGCTCGAGGAACTCGACCGAGAGCAGGTTGGTGCTGTGCGCGCGCCAGTTCCAGGTCGTGTTCATGACCACCACGTCGAACCGACTCTCGGGGTGGCGGTTCAGCCAGCGGCGGCCGTCGTCGATGACGATCTCGACCTTCGGGTTCGTCAGGAGGCTCTTCACCTCGTCGTACTTGCCGATGAGCTGGAGGTAACCCGGGTTGATCTCGACGACGGTGAGCTTCTCGACGCCGGGGATCTGGGAGACGACCTGCGCCCACGCGCCGGTGGCGAGGCCGATCATGAGGACGTTCTTCGGAGCGGGGTGCATCGCGCCGACGCCGTACGCGCGGAAGATGCCGTTCGAGTCCCAGCGGAGCGAGGTGCTGACCTTGCCGTCGTACGCGCCGCCGCCGAAGACCATCTTCTCCTTCGTCACCGCGACGACGCCGCTCTTCGTCTCCACCACGTCGAGGAAGCGCGTGTCCTCCTCGAGGGTGGTCTTCCACTGGAGCCGCTCCCAGATGCGGTCGTACGCGACGGGCGTGAGCTTCACGAAGAGGACGCCCGCGACCAGGGTGGCGACGACGCCGCTCGATCGACCGCTGCCGCCGAGATCGGAGAGCAGCACCAGCGCCGCGACGAGGACCATGCCGAGGCAGGCGACGATCATGCTCGTGGTCTGGAGCGTGAACGCGTCGAAGAAGACGAAGCCGGTGATGAGCGAGCCGGCGGACGATCCGATGATGTTTGCAAGGTACACGTAGCTGAGGTTCACGCCGGCGCGATCGTCGGGCTTGATCCCGAAGTGCGCGACGAGCGGGAGGATCGCGCCGAGGAGGCCGGCGGCGACGATGACGGCCGCGAGCGCGGGCGGCCAGTCCCAGAGCTTGGAGACCCAGCCGAAGACGGGGACGACGAGCCACGCGACGACGTTCGCGAAGAAGGTGAACGCGGCGAGCGAGCGGAGGACCTTCGCGTTGCCGGCCTTGTCGTCGGTGCAGAAGCGTCCCGCGACGCGCGAGCCGATCGCGAGGCCGAGGAGGTACGCGGCGAGGAGGAGGCCGAACGCGCCGGGCAGACCCCAGCTCGCGTACGAGATGACGCGGTACCAGATGATCTCGTAGGAGAGCGCGATGAAGCCGGCCGCGCCGGCGACGACGAGAGCGACGACGAAGCCCATCAGACCGACTCCATTTCCGTTGCCGGCTCTTCCGCCGGCGCGGGCTGCGGGTCGGCGCCGTTCTCCTTCTCGTCTTGCTTCTCCTTCTCGTCCTGCTTCTCCTTCTCGTCGTCGAGCGGCGCCTTCGTCGCGGCGGCGAGCGTGGCCGCGATCTCGGCGGGGCGCTGCGCGCGACGGTGGGCGACGTAGGCGAGGAGGCTGACGGTGACGTTCAAGAGCGCGGCGACGCGCACGGAGCCGGACTGCCCGGCGCGCCCGAGGATGAAGAGCACGCTCGCGGCGGACGCGAACGCGGAGCCGAGGGTGTTCACGAAGTAGAGCGTGCCGACGCTCTTGCCGACGTTCTTGTTCTCGCGGACGAGGTGCGCGACGAGGAGCGGCAGGGTGGAGCCCATCAGCATCGTCGGGACGAGGACGAGGAGGAACGTGACGAAGAACGTCGGCAGCGCGCTCATGCCGAGCGTGACGTTGCCGACCGCGTGAAACACCTGCAGCGACGCGAGCCCGAAGAGGCCGATGCCGGCCTCGACGAGCGAGAAGTAGAGCAGCACGGGCCGCTTCGGGTCCTTCGACACGACGCCGCCGGCGAGCGATCCGACGCCGAGCCCGAGCATGAACGCGGTGACGATCATCGTCACGCTCTCGATGTTGATGCCGTAGATGGCATAGAGCGCCCGCTGCCAGACGATCTGGTAGAGCAGGGCGGCGAACCCCGACAGCAAGAAGACCACGTAAATCCAGAGACGCCGCGGCATGGTGGCCGGCACGCTACTACAGAATCCCGGCGGCCCCACCCCCGTTCGCCGCCACCCACAGGCTCGCGAGTTGCCACTGATTTCACTCGAACCCGCCGCGTCGGCTGCGTCGACGGACGGACACCGCTGGAGCAGCACGGTGCGCAGCGACGCGTGCGAGCGAGCGCATGCGGCTGCAGCGCGGTCGCGGTGGCTTTGTGGCCGCGTCCCGTCGCGAATGCATGCACGCGGCTGCAGCGCGGTGGAGGCCATGGCGGCGGCGGCACGTCGTGAGCGCATGCGCAGTGCAGCGCGGTTGTGTGTCGTGGGTGGCAGGCGGCCGCGACGCGTCGCGAACGCCTGCGATGGCGCGGTGGTGGTGGCCGCGACGCGTCGCGAGCGCAGTGCAGCGCGGTTGTATCGTGGTGACAGGCGGCCGCGACGCGTCGCGAGCGCAGTGCAGCGCGGTTGTGTCGTGGTGACAGGCGGCCGCGACGCGTCGCGAATGCCTGCGCATGCGCAGTGCAGCGCGGTCATGGTTGCCGTGACGTATGTATGCGCGCGGCTGCCGCGCGGTCGTGGTGGTCATGGTGACCGTGACGTGTCGCGAGTGTATGCGCGCGGCTGCCGCGCGGTCGTGGTGGTCATGGTGGCCGCGACGTGTCGCGAGTGGACGTGCGCGGCTGCCGCGAGGTCGCGGTGGCTATCGGCGGCAAGCGACGTGTCGCGAGCGCATGCGAGTGGCTGCATGCGCGGTTGCGGTGACTGTAGCGTAGGGAATCGGTGCGAACGTGTGCGCGGTGGTTGCCGCACAGTCGTGATGGCCATCGCAAGAGACGCGTCGCGAGCGCATGCGCGCGGCCGCAGCGTGGTCGCGGTGACTGTAGCGGTAGGAATTGGCGCGAACGTATGCGCTATCGGCGATGCGTCGTGACGCGTGCATGGGTCGATCGTCTGGGCCGTAGCGATCGGCTGAGGATGCACGTGTGGTGGCTGCAGCGTGGTCGTGGTGGCGACTCGGGCGGGAGCGTGCGGCCGTCGACCGTGCGCCGCCGAACGCGCTCGATGAAGCGTGCATTGCGCACGAAAGAGACGTGGGACCGCGAGGGACGATGTGCGTCGACGTGGGCGCGTCTCACGGGAGGCTCCGGATGTTCGGGGATCCAGGAGGGTTGAGAAATAGCTGCAATTGTTGGATGTTTTTGGTCAATGGGGCGGACGTCTCCTACCTCGCACTCCATGTGATGCGCATGTGATGCGGAGGGTGGTGAAGGTGGGACCGATCGTGCGGCTGGCAGAATTGAGACGCCTGGGTGCCGACCGATCCAGCGCTCGACTCCGTAGGGTTCGCGCATGTTCGCTCACGCCGCTCGCCTCGGGCTCGTCGCCGCCACCCTCACAGTCTTCGCCGCCACGCAGGTCGCCTGCGCCGCCGATACCGGTGAAGAGCCGGAGACGTCGATCGAGACCGCCGACGCGATCGTCGGCGGGACCGTCGCGGCGCAGGGCGCGTGGCCGGGAGCGGTTGCACTCTACAAGGGGTCGTTCGCCTGCGGCGGCACCCTCATCCACAAGGAGTGGGTGCTCACCGCCGCGCACTGCGTGTCGAGCACGACGACGGGCGGCATCACGCGCGTCGTCATCGGCAAGAACAAGCTCTCGGCGAGCGGCGGCGAGACGAAGACGGTCGATCGCGCGATCAAGCACGCGAGCTACTCCTCGAGCACGCTCGACAACGACATCGCGCTCCTCCACCTCTCGACGCCCGCGACGTCGCCCGTCGCGACCCTCGTGAGCAGCGCGCAGCTCGCCAAGATCGTCGGCGGCGCGACGACCACGGTCGTGGGCTGGGGCACCACGAGGGAGGGCGGCTCGGTGAGCGACTCGCTCCGTCAGGTCGACGTCCCGATCATCGAGAACGCGTCCTGCAAGTCGAACTCGGGCTACAGCCGCGTCAGCGCGAACATGATCTGCGCCGCGTTCACGACCGGCGGCAAGGACGCCTGCCAGGGCGACTCCGGCGGACCGCTCTTCCAGAAGATCGACGACAAGTACGTCCAGATCGGCGTCGTGAGCTGGGGCATCGGCTGCGCCCGCGCCCGCGCTCCGGGCGTCTACTCCCGCGTCGGCAACTACCTCTCCTGGATCAAGACGCAGACCGCCGGCGCCGTCGACGCCGACGCCGCCACGCTCTCGACCCCGCCCAGCTCCAGCACCTCGAGCGGCTCCGTCACCACGACCAGCGGCAACGACGCGACCCTCGACCCCGCCCCCAACGCCGACACCGACACCGACGAGTGATCGTGTTGGAGGTGCTCGCGTAACCACGACGAAGTAGCTCCAACTCACGAGCCCTCACGCCCCACCACGCCCTCGGCCTCGGTCCCCCCGGGGCCCCAGAAGCGGCCGCTTCAGCGGGCGCGAAGCGCCCCGAGCGCGCAGCGCGAGGGCCGTGTCTGGGGCGGGGGTGTCGGGGGCGGAGCCCCCGACGTTGAGTAAGACCAGAGCCCGCCAGGCTGACGGCGTGTCTCCCACGTACTGCCGGAAGAGCGTGCTCAGGTGCTGCGGCGACGAACAGCCGACGTCGATCGCGATCGTCGTGATCGGCAAATCCGTCTCGGCGAGCATGCGCTTCGCGGCGCGCACGCGCGCGAGGCGGACCTCCTCCGCGAACGACGTCGACGCCTCGGTGAGCCGTCGCTGCAACGTGCGCGTCGCCGTCGCGAGCGCGCGCGCGGCGTCGTCGATCGTCGTCTCCGCGAGGTGGTCGTCGAGCCAGGCGCGGAGCGCGCGCACGACGCCAGGCACCGCGCGCGCCTCCTCCTTCGCGCGCTCGATCGCGCTCGCGAACGAGCGGTCGAAGCCGAGGCCTTCGAGCGCGCCCGCGACGTCCGCGTAGAGCGAGGCCGCGAAGGTGGGGGGCACCGATTCCAGGAAGCCCGCCGCGATCGCCGCCGTCATCCCGCTGCCCTTCACGATCGCCGAGCGCGTGACGCGGTCCGCGAGCGTGCCTGCGTGCGCGAAGAAGTAGCGGGCGAGCTCGTCGAACGACGCCGGTAGCGCGGCGGTCAGGTCCTTCACGTCGACGAGGGCGGCGTGCGGCGCGCGGTCGAGCTCGACCTCGAGGAGACGGACGAGCGCGGCCATGTCGTCCGGCTCGGGCGATCCCCAGAGCGCGAAGCCGTAGAGATCGGGGCGCGCGCAGAAGTAGAGCCACGTGTCTCCCGCGAGGTAGCCGCCCTCGGGGCGGACGCGGAAGTCGGCCGGCTCCTTTCTTTCGAGCACGATCGCAGCGTAAGCGCTAAGAGACCCTCCGTGACAGGCCCGCGCACGAAGCCCGAGATCCTCGCGCCCGCCGGCGATCGCGCGGCGATGGAGGCGGCCGTGCGCGCGGGCGCGGACGCGGTCTACTTCGGGCTCCAAGGCTTCAACGCACGCGCGCGCGCGACGAACTTCGACGCGCAGGAGCTCACCGCCACGATCGCGTGGCTCCACGATCACGGCGTCCGCGGGTACGTCACCCTCAACACGCTCGTCTTCGACGAAGAGCTCGACGCGGTGGAGCAGGCGGTGCGCACGTGCGCCGCCGCCGGCGTCGACGCCGTCATCGTGCAGGACCTCGGCGTCGCGAAGCTCGCGCGCGCGATCGCGCCCGACCTCCCGATCCACGCCTCGACCCAGATGACGTGCACCGACGCGTCGTCGGCCCTCCTCGCGAAGGAGCTCGGCTGCTCCCGCGTGATCCTCGCGCGAGAGCTCTCGCTCGACGACATCGCGAAGATCCGCGCCGGCTCCGACGTCGAGGTCGAGGTGTTCGTCCACGGCGCGCTCTGCATCTCGTACTCCGGGCAATGCCTCACGAGCGAGGCGATCGGCGGACGAAGCGCGAACCGCGGCGCGTGCGCGCAAGCGTGCCGCCTCCCCTACGACCTCGTCGTCGACGGCGCGCCGGTCGACACCGGCGATCGCGCGTACCTCCTCTCGCCCGAGGACCTCGAGGCCTCCGCGGTGGTGCCGGACCTCGCGCGCCTCGGCGTCTCGTCGCTCAAGATCGAAGGTCGCCTCAAGGGACCCGAATACGTCGCCGCGACGACGCGCCTCTATCGGAAGGCGGTCGACGGGACCGGGCCGACGGAGGAGGAGCGGCGCGACGCGCTGCAGACGTTCACGCGCGGCTCGGGCCTCGGCTTCTTCCCCGGCGTCGATCACCAGCGCCTCGTCGAAGCTCGCTCCTGCGATCACCGCGGCCTCCTCGTCGGCGTCCTCACGAAGATCGAGCGCACGCGCGGCAAGACCTGGCTCGTCCTCGATCGCGCCGAGGACCTCGCGCTCGGCGACGGCGTCCTCGTCGAAGGCGGGCACGCGAGCGAGGGCGAGGTCGGCGGCCGCGTGTGGGCGCTCGAAGGCACGCGCGTCTGGCTCGGACCCAACGTCGCGATCGGCGAGCTGCCCGCCGGCCGCCGCGTCCACAAGACGAGCGCGCCCGCGGTGGAGAAGCGTATTCGCGCGCGGGACGCGGAGGAGCGGCGCACGCCGGTCGACCTCCGCATCGCCGGCGCGATCGGCGAGCCGTTCGTCCTCGAAGGCACCACCGCGCACGGCGCCTACGCGCGCGTGACCGGCGACGCGCCGGTGGAGGCCGCGCGCTCGGCGCCGATCGACGAAGCGACGCTGAAGGACAAGCTCGGACGCCTCGGCGACTCCGCCTACGCGCTCGCGAAGCTCGACGTCGATCTCCCCGCCGGCGCGATGCTCCCGCTCTCCGCGCTCAACCGCGCGCGCCGCGCGCTCGTCGCCGCGCTCGACGAAGCGAAGCCGGCGCCAACGACGCACGCGACGACCGCGGTGCGCGCGAGCGACCTCGTCGCCGCCGCCGCGCCGCCCGCGACGACCGCGGTGCGCGCGAGCGACCTCGTCGCCGCCGCCGCGCCGCCGCCGCCGTCGCCGCCGGCGGGTGGCCTCTTCGTGCTCTGCCGCACGCTCGCGCAGGCCGAGGCCGCGCTCGATGCGGGGGCGGCGGGGGTGTACCTCGACTTCCTCGAGCTCACCGGCACCGGCGACGCGTTTCGTGCGCTCAAGGCCCGCCCGGACGGCGCGTTCGTCGGCGTCGCGCCGCCGCGCATCCGCAAGCCGGGGGAAGAGAAGATCGATCGCTTCCTCGGATCGCTGCAGCCCGACGCGGTGCTCGTGCGCGGTCTCGGCGCGCTGCGCGAGCTCGCGCGCTCACCCTCATCCTCGCCCCCGAGCGGGATCGCGATCGGCGACTTCTCGCTCAACGTGACGAACCGCGTGACGGCGGCGGAGGTCCTCGGCCGCGGTCTCGCCGCGTTCACGCCGTCGTTCGATCTCGACGCCGCGCAGCTCGCGCTCCTCGCGAAGACGGCGTTCGGGCCGTGGATGGAGGTCGTCCTCCATCACCCGATCGCGCTGTTCCACATGGAGCACTGCGTGATCGCGGCGCTGCTCTCCGAGGGTCGCGATCACAAGACCTGCGGGCGGCCGTGCGAGCGGCATCGCGTCTCGCTCCGTGACCGCGCGGGGATGGAGCATCCGGTGGAGGCCGACGTCGGCTGCCGCAACACCGTCTTCCACGCGCGCCCGCAGAGCGCGGTGGAGCTCCTCCCCGAGCTCGCGCGCGCGGGCGTGCGCCGCTTCCGCATCGAGCTCGTGCGCGAGACGGCGGCCGACGTGGGACGCCTCGTCGGCGCCTACCTCCGTGCGCTCGAGGAGCCCGCGCGCGCCCCGTCGATCTGGAAGGAGCTCCGGACCGAAGGCGGCTACGGCGTCGTGAAAGGCTCCCTCCGGGTGCTCCCGTAGGCCGCGGGAGGCCGAGCTTCGGCGTTCGCTGCAGGTCGCGGGAGGCCGAGCTTCGGCGCCCGCCGTGGGCCGCGGGAGGCCGAGCTTCGGCGCTCGCCGTAGGCCGCGGGAGGCCGCGTTTTCGGCGTCGTCGTGGGCCGCGGGAGGCCGAGTTTTCGGCTCCGCGGGCCGGTTCGGCTATCCTGCGACCTCGTGCGAGCGCGCTCGATCCTTGCCCTCCTTACCTGCGTGCTCGGCGCCTGCGTGCCGACGCCGCCGGTGACGGTCGTGCACGTGAGCAAGTCGCAGCCCGCGTCGCCGGACGACAAGGCCGGCGACGGCCTCAAGATGCGCCGTCCCGGCAACGAGACGTACTCGAGCATCCACGGCGGCGCGTACGTCGTCCGAACGCGGACGGACTGGGAGAAGATGTGGTCCGGCAAGGACGACGTCCCGTCGATCCCGGAGGGGATCGATCTCCAGCGCGAGATGCTCCTCGTCGTCGCGACCGACGACGCGATCGTCTCGAAGCTCGAGATCAGCCGCGTCGCGGAGGCGAGCGGCAACGTCACGGTGTGGGTGAAGCAGACGATGCTCGGCGAGGGCTGCGTCCGGAACAAGTACGACGATCGCTCCGGCCTCGACGCGATCGTGACCGCGCGGATCGACAAACCGATCAAGTTCGTGGTGGAGGACGAGGACGCCCCGTCGTGCGGCGCGCCGCCGAAGGCCGACGTGTCCTGCCGCGTCGGCGCGGGGAAAACATGGACTCCGAAGGTTACGGCGAAGGCGGGAGAAATCGTCGAGTGCGAGCTCGCCTCGATCGCGACGGGCAAGTACACGCTCGTCGATCAGGTCCTCAGCCTCGGCGACGTGCCGCCCGCGTCGAAGGCGAAGCTCACGTTCTCGAAGGGTTCCGTGCGCGCGAAGCTCTCCCCCGACGTCTTCGGCACGTACGCGATCAAGGCGGAGGCGACGGACGAGGCGGGCCGCAAGGGCTTCGGCACCGCGACGATCGACGTGCTCCCGAAGAAGACGCGCGACGTGCAGATCCAGCTCGCGTGGTCCGACACCGAGTCGCTCGATCCCGCGACGCCGCTCCCGCGCGTGCTCCTCCGCGTCGCGACCGAAGGCGCGAAGGGGCAGCGTTGCTCGGCCGAGGTCCCGGTCCCCGGCCTCTGCGACGCGAAGACACGCGGCTCGTTCACGTACATGAAGATCCCCGGCGGCTGGCGGCGCAAGCTGCCGCTCTCGCTCCTCTACCTCGACGAGCGCGCGCAGTCCGGCGCCTCGCCGTGCGTCCACGTCTGGTTCAACGGCGAGCGCACCACGTCCGTCTGCGATCACGACCACCGCCACGCCGAAGACAAGTGGGAGCTCGGCTCCATCGACACCGGCACGGGCAAGATCGCCCCCCCCAAGCCGCCCAAACCCCCCAAGCCCGCCAAGCCCACCACCCCGCCCAAGCCCCCCCGCTGACCGCGCCCCCCCCGCTGACCGCGCCCCCCCGCTGACCGCGCCCGCCCGCTGACCGCGCCCCCCCGCGACCAGGAAAAGCGTCCCCGTACGCATCGGCGAGCAGCGGAGGATGCGCGCGTCTTCGCGCGCGTCCTACGGCTGCGAGCGGGGTGCAGGGGCCGCAGGCCCCTGCGTTGTTGAAGGAAACAGGACGCGGCGAGGCGTAGCGAAGGAGCCCTCCTCCGAGGCGGGGTCGACGCCCCGCGGGACGTTGTCGCCCCAGCAGTAGACGCCGTGCGTGGCGCTCTCTGCGGTGCGCGCGATCGCGCAGCCGTGGAGGCTCGAGATCGCGAGGGCCTTGATGTCCATGAGGCCTTCGACCTCGGCGACGCCGACGCCGCCGAGGCGGCCGAGCGCGCCGCCGCCGAAGCACTGGATGCGCGACGGCGCGTTCGGCGGCGTCGTGACCACGCAGGTCGCGTTGCCGCCGAGGCGGAGCATCGAGAGCTCGGCGCCGTCCGGCGCGATCCCCGGGACCTCCGTCGCGAGCACGTCGAGCTGCTGCGCGTCGGGCGACGACTGCTTCGCGTCGTTGGCGCCCCAGCAATGGAGCTTGTTCCGATCGACGATCGCGCACGTGTGGTTGTCTCCGGCGGCGATCTCCATCCGGTCCGGCAACGCGCGCGGGACACCCTCGACCTCCTGCGGATTCGCGATCGGGGTGGTGACCCCCTGTCGACCGGACTGCCGGGCCTCGTTCTTTCCGAAGCAGTACACCCCCGCTTCGTTCGTCCCCGTGACCTGCGCGAGCGCGCACGTGTGCGCGTCGCCGGCCGCGACCGCGACGTACGTCAACGCGGAGCCGGGGGTGTGGAGCACCTCCGCCGGCGACAGGATCGGCGGGTCGATGGGGGTCTTCGTGCAGGTCTCGAGGGCGCCGCCGCTCGCCTGACAGAAATCGTTCTGCCCCCAGCAATACAGCTTTCCGTCTTCGACGATACAGCCGTGACGTGGCCCGCCGCCTGCGCGCGCCCCCGCGATCCTGAGCGTCGTCTCGCCTCGCTTCAGGCGGTTCGGCAGCACGTTCGGCGCTTCGGTCGCGTCGCGGCCCTGACCGCTCTGCGAGCTCGCGTTCGAGCCCCACGTGAACGCTTCGTTCAGCCCTTGGCTCTCGCCGCCCGCGGCGATGAACCAGTTCCCGGTGCCCGTTCCGAAGAGGCGCTCGACGCCGAGCGGGCTCCCGTTCGGTGCCTGCGGCGCGTAGAAGCCCGGCCCGATCGGCGCCGCGTTGCCGTTGACGCCGAGGTACTCGGGGTTCTTCGGGAGCTGCGCGCCCCAGCAGTACGTGCGCCGCTCCGTCGGATACCGGAGCGTGGCGCACGTCGCGTGCAGGGTCACCGCGACGTCGAGCGGCTCCGGCTGCGGGCCCGCGTCGGCGCCGCCGTCCTCCGGAGCGCCGGTGTCCGCGCCGCCGTCGCTCGCGCCGCCGTCGGTCGTGTCGGCGACGACCTCGAAGTCACCGAGGATCGCCGCGCAAGCGCCGAGGCCGGCGACGAGAGAAGCAAGAGCAAGCGGCCGAAACATGGCCGCATGATACAGCGAACCGGACGCGCTCGGACGTGCGCGAGGATCAGAAGCTGCCCGCGTCGCTCGCCCAGCCGCCGTCGTGTCCGCCCCACGAGCCCGCGTCGTGAGCCCACGTGCCGCCGTCGGCGTGCCCGCCCCAGCCGCCGTCGGCGCGCCCGCCGTCGGTGACGCCGATGCCCGCGTCGGTCCCGCACGCGCACGCGTCGGCGCCGCCGCCGTCGATCGCGGCGCTCGCGTCGACGCCGCGGCTCGGCGCGTCGTCCTCGTCCTCGTCCTCGTCGGCGTCGACGTCCCCCTCGTCGTCGTCGCGACCCGTGGAGTGCTGCGTCGTCGAGCCCTCGCGCTCCTCAGCCGGCTCGAACGTGCACGCGACGAGCGACACGAGGAACGAAGCGACGAAGAGAGAGCGAACGAAGAATGCAGACTTGCCGAACATGATGGCCTCCGTGGGGTACGCACACCCATGAAGCAGGGGGCGTGCCGGCCCACGGCGGTCCGGAAATCCAGGCGTTTTCGCGCTTGGAGCGCCGGACCTGTTGCGCCGAAACAGCAGGCCGTTGCTTCGACTCAGCGGAGGGCGCGCGCCGGGGCGGTGAAGTAGAGGACCGCGCCCGCGGCGACGAGCGCGAGCCCCGCGATGATCCCCACCGTCGCGATCGTGCCTGACGTCTGCGCGTTCGCGTTCATGTCGTCGAGGGCGCTCTTGTCGGCGACGTTGCAGCGCGGATAGGTCGGGCACCGGCCGACGAGCGACGAGTGCGCGCTGAGCGAGATCACGCCGAAGATGGTCCCCGCGATCGCGCTGCCGACGCCGACGCCGCCCGCGACGAGGCCGAGCGTCCGCTGCGTCGATCCGACGTCGTCCTCGCCGGGGGCGCGCGGAGACGGCGCGAGGCTCGCGGGCGGCGCGGTCGTCGTCGTCGCCGGCCCCGCGTCGGGGAGCTTCGCCGACCACTCCGCGCGCGCGCCGCGGGGCTTCACCGTGATCGACTCGATCTGCTTCGGCTGCTTCGGCGCGATGAGCTCGATCTCGTGGACGCCCGCGTCGATCGGCCACGGGACGTCCCAGCGATCGCGCGGCCACGGCTCGCCGTCGACGTGGAGCTCCGCGCTCGCCTTGATCGACACCGGCACGTGCACGAGCAGCGTCGACACGTCCTTCTCCACCGCGCGCGCACGGTCGCGCGCCTCTTCGCGCCGCTTGTCGTCGTTCCGGTGCGCCACCTCCTGCGCGCGGAGGAACGCCCGATGCGCGCTCGCGCTCTTGCCCAGCGTCTCGTAGCAGTTGCCGAGGTTCAGCAGCGTGCCGACGCCCTCGGCGTAGCGGAGGCTCTCTTGCAGCGGCGCGATCGCCTCCGCGCAGCGACCGTCGCGCGCGAGCTTGCGGCCCTTCTCGAAGAGCTGCACCGCGCGCTGCTCGTCGGCGTCGGCGCGCGCGAGCGCGGGGACGATCGTGAGCGCGAGGACGAGCGCGACGCGGAGCAGCCTAGAACTTGTCGTACGCACCCGCGGGCTCGCTCTTGCTCTCGGTCTTCGTCGCGGGCTCGTGCTTCGGCGGCCGCTTCGTCTTCGGCGCCGTCGCGCGCGCAGGCGCCGGCGGCGTCGCGGTCGACGGAGGCGGCGGCGAAGGCGGCGGTGCAGGCTCGGGCTCGACGCTCACGGTCGCCGGCGCGGTCTTCGTCGCGGGCGCGGTCGCGGGCGGCTGCGCCGCGGCGACGGCCGGCTCCGGGCGCGCCTTCGGCTGGCGCATCCACGCGAGGCCGAGCGTGCCCGCCGCCGCGAGCGAGACGAGCGCGGCGCCGACCCAGTACGAGCGCTTCGCCGGGACGGGCGCGGGCGCGACGGCGAGCGAGCCGACCGCGGCGGCGTCGATCGTGCTCTCCACGCGACCGTGGAACGACGGCACGATCGACATGTCCTGCGTGACGTGGCCCTGCGCCGACGGCACCTCTGCCGTCGCGGCGAAGGCGAGCGCGCCGCGGCTCTGCACGCTCGACTCGAGGATCGTCTCGATGCGGGACGCGGCCATCCGATCGGCGTGGAACGGCGCGAGCGCCGCGGCGAGCTCGCCGACGCTGCCGAAGCGGCGCCGCACGTCCTTCTCGAGCGCGCGCGTGACGACGGCGGCGAGCTCGGCCGGCACGTGCGGCGAGTGCGCGCGTACGTCGCGCGGCGGGCGTCCCTGGATCTGCATGCAGATGTCCGTCACCGTCTCGCCGTCGAACGGCATCTGGAGCGTGAGCATCGCGTAGAGGCAGACGCCGAGGGACCACACGTCCGCGCGCGGATCGACGACGTTCGACGCGCGGATCTGCTCCGGCGCCATGTAGTGGACCGAGCCGATCAGCGTCGACGTGCTCGTCAGCGACACGTCGCGCGGCGCGGCCGCTTGCATGCGCGTCGTGTCCTCGTCCGCGAGCTGCGCGAGCTTCACGACGCCGAAGTCGATCACCTTGATGAGGGCGCGACCGTCGCGGCGCTTGGTGAGGAACAGGTTCTTGAGCTTGAGGTCGCGATGCACCATCCCGAGCGCGTGCGCCTCGGCGAGGCCTTCGCACGCCTGCACGATGAAGGCGGAGGCCTCGTCGAGTGGCAGCCTCCCGCGCCGCTTCACGAGCGCGTGGAGATCGGTCCCGTCGATGTACTCCATCACGATGTACGGATCGCCCTCCGGCAGGCGATCGACGTCGAGGACGCGCGCGACGTGCTCGCTCTTGATCCGCGCCGCCGCGCGCGCCTCGCGCTGGAACCGCGCGAGCGCGTCGGTGCCGGCCGCGCGGTCTTCCTTGATCAGCTTGATCGCGACCATCTCGTCGAGCCCGAGGTGGCGCGCGGCGAGCACGATCCCCATGCCGCCTTCTCCGAGCAGGCGCTCGACGCGGTACTTCCCCGCGATGACGGTCCCCGGAGCGAAGCTCACGAAGGGATTATACGCACGCTATCCCTTCGCGATCCCGTGCTTGAGGAGGAGGCGCCAGAGCCACGAGCGATCGAGCCCCGAGAGGCGCGCCGCCGCGGATTGGTTTCCGCCCGTGTGCTGCATGAGGCGCGCGAGGTACGCCTGCGTGAAGCGCTCGACGAGCTCGTCCTTCTGATCGGCGTACGGCCGCGTGACGTCGATCATCCCTTCGATCGAGTCCGCCGCGATCGCCCCCGGCGGCGCGGACTCGCCCGGCAAGCGGCCGAGCGCGGCGAAGGCCTGCACGACGTTGCGGAGCTCGCGCACGTTGCCGGGCCAGCGCCGCGCGCGGAGCCGCTCGATCACGGGAGGAGGGAGCTCGCGCAGGCCCGCCGCGTGGGCGAAGCGCGTCGCGAGATCGGCGACGTCGTCGACGCGCTCGCGGAGCGGCGGCACCGCGAGCTCGACGACGGCGATGCGGTAATAGAGGTCCTCGCGGAAGCGCCCCGCGCGGACCTCGCTCCGGAGATCGCGGTGCGTCGCCGCGACGACGCGCACGCGGACGTGCTGCGAGCGATCGGAGCCCACCGGTCGGATCTCGCCCGACTCGAGCGCGCGGAGCAGCATCGGCTGCACGTCGAGCGGGAGCTCGCCGATCTCGTCGAGGAAGAGCGTGCCGCCGTCGGCGCTCTCGAACGCGCCCTTGCGCTGCTCGCTCGCGCCGGTGAACGCGCCGCGCTTGTGGCCGAAGAGCTCGCTCGCGACGAGCTCGGGCGCGATCGCGCCGCAGTTCACGGTGACGAGCGGACCCTGCGCCACGGTCGACCCTTCGTGCAGCGCGCGCGACACGAGCTCTTTGCCGACTCCCGACTCGCCGGTGACGAGGACGGTGACGAGCGAGCCTTCGAGCCGCGCGAGCGCGCCGAAGAGCGAGCGCATGCGGAGCGACGCGCCGATCATCCCGCGGTACACCGGCTCGGGGTACGGCTCGCCGCCTTCGATCGCGTCGAGGTCCGGATCGAGCGCGACCTCCACCGGACCGAGGTGGATGCGCGCGCCGGGCGCGAGGACGATCCCTTGCACGCGCTGCCCGAGGTAGAAGGTGCCGTTGCGGCTCCCGAGATCGCGGACGCTGATCCCCTCCGGCACGAGCCCGAGCTCGACGTGCGAGCGCGAGACGTTCGGGTTCTCGATCCGGACGTCCGAGTCCGCCCCCGCGCCGAGGATGCAGGTCCCGCGCTCGAGGCGGAAGTCCTTCGGCGTCGCGCGCGCGCCCATCACGCGGACGATCGCGCCGAGCGGCTGCGCCATGCGGTGCGCGTTCGCGATCGTCTGCGTCTCTTGCGGAGGACCGCCTTTGCCCTTCGGCCTCGCCACGGACGCAGCATAGCCCAATTCTTGGCCAGCACACATTCTCCTACCTTACGATTTGCGCATGATTCACGAGCCGATCCGCAAGGCGTTCCGTCGCTACGTCCGCCTCGATTGCCAGGTCGTCCGCGACTTCGACTTCCAGCTCGTCGGCGATCTCGCGCTCGATCTCTCGCCGAAGGGGATGCTCGTGCGCGCGAGGAGACACGAGCGGCGTATCGCGCCGGTGCTCACCGGCGAGGAGGTCGTCATCTCCTTCAAGCCGCCGCGATCGAACGAGTGGTTCGACGCG
This sequence comes from Labilithrix sp., assembly GCA_019637155.1. Classification (NCBI taxonomy): domain Bacteria; kingdom Pseudomonadati; phylum Myxococcota; order Polyangiales; family Labilitrichaceae; genus Labilithrix; species Labilithrix sp. The sequence continues at coordinate 338,770 of JAHBWE010000009.1, forward strand.
CAGGGCGTCGTCGCGCGCGTGGTGCACGGACGGCGGCCCGGCGACTACGGTCTCTCGTACGGCATCGAGCTCCACGGGCTCTCCGCCGACGACGAGCAGCGCCTCTTCGAGCACCTCCGCGGGACGAGCCGCCCCGACGCCCAGCGTCCGCCGCGCCCGCTCGCGTGAGCCCGCACGAGCCTTCGCACCTCTCGCGCGAGGCGCTCGCCGACTACCTCCTCGAGCTCGGCGTCTTCCTCGCCTCGTACGGATGTCCGAGCTACCGGCTCGAGGACGTCATCCGTCAGGTCGCCGAGGCGGAGGGCCAGCGCGCGGAGCCGTTCGCGCTGCCGACCGGCCTCTTCCTCCGCGTGACGGGACCGGACGGGCACGGGCATCAGGTGCATCGCATGTCGCGCGTGCGCGACTGGGGCGTCGATCTCGCGCGGCTCACGCTCATCGACGAGATCTTCAGCGCGGTCGTGGATCGGAAGGCGTCGATCGAAGAAGCGCGCGCGCGGATCCGCGAGGCGATCAGCCTCCCTCACCCGTGGTCGAAGCCGCTCGTCTTCTGCGCCACCGTCGTCCTCTCCGGCGCGGTCGCGGTGTTCTTCCAGGGCGGCCTCGTCGACGTCTTCGTCGCCGCCGTCGTCGGCGCCGTGATCGCGGGGAGCCGCGTCGCGCTCTCGAGCGGGACGAAGGGGACCGCGCGCCGCAACGCGCGCCTCTTGCTCAGCGACTTCCTCGGCGGCCTCGTCGCCGCGGCGTGCGCCGGCCTCGCCGTCATGCTGTGGCCGGAGGCGCGCCCGATGGTGATCGTGCCGGCGGGCGCGATCTCGCTCTTCCCCGGCATGACGTTCACGACCGGCGTCGCGGAGGTCGCGCAGAAGAACATCGTCGCCGGCGGCGCGCGCCTCGTGGAGGCGGCCGTCACGCTGCTCCTCATCTTCTTCGGCGTCGCGCTCATGGACGGCCTCGCCGACGCGTTGCGCGTGGAGGTGCCGAGCTGGATCGCGACGACGGCGCCGGTCGGGCTCGGGATCGCGTGGCAGGCCGGCGCGCTCGCGGTGTCGTCGGTCGCGTTCGCGGCGCTCTTCCAGGTGCCGTGGCGGTGGCTCTGGGCGAGCGTCGCGTCGAGCGCGACGGGCTGGATCGTCGCCGCGCTGCTCGTGCGGCTCCACTTCCCCGGGCACGTCGCGGCGTTCTGCGCGGCGCTCGCGGTGTGCATCCTCGCGAACGCCCTCGCGCGCGCGACGAACCGCCCGGCGCAGCTCTTCCAGCTCCCGGGCATGATGCTGCTCGTCCCCGGCAGCGTCGGCTTCCTCAGCCTCGGCGACTACTTCGAAGGGAAGGTCCTCGACGGGAACGCGCGCGTGTTCTCGATGATGCTCGCCGGGGCCGCCCTCGTGATCGGCGTTCTCGTCGCGAACGTCGTCGTGCCATCGCGTAAGCTCCTGTGATCGAAATGAGCCGCCGTCGCGAAGCGATGATCGTTCGGGCCCTCGTCGGCGGGGGCGTCGTCGTCGCGATCGCTCTGGTGCTCGCGTTGCCGGTGAACGGGTCCGGTACGTCGGAGGTCGCGACGCGGCTGGGGCGCTTCCACATCCTCGCGCTCCATCTCCCGATCGGCGTCCTCGTCGCGACGTTGCTCGCGGAGGCGGGGACGCTCCTCCGCCGTCATCGCCGGCGCGCCGACGTCCTCGTCACGTCGCTCCTCCCGCTCCTCGTCCTCACCGGCTCTGCCGCGATCGTGCTCGGCGTGCTCCTCGCGTACGGGGAGTCGTACCCCGCGAAGCTCGTCGCGCGGCATCGAAACCTCACGCTCGCCGGCATCACGGTGGCGGCGCTCGCGACGTTCGCGCTGCCGTACCGCGCGAAGGCCGGACGCTGGGGGCACCGCGCGCTCCTCGGCGCGGCGGCGGGGCTCGTCACGCTCGGCGCTCATTTCGGCGGCACGATCACGCACGGCGCGGACTTCCTGTTCTCGAGCGCGCTCGAGGCGTCGAAGCCGCCGGTCGTGCCGGACGATCACGATCACGATCGCGAGGGCGACGACGCGGGCGCGGAGGAGCCGGTCGACGCAGAGGCGCCGCCGGACGCGACGATCGAGGACGCGGGCGCGCCAGCCGACGCGGTGGCGACAGCGCCGGCGCCGGTGCCGGTCGTTCGCGACGCCTCCGCGCCGGTTGCGCCGAAGCTCACGTCGAAGCAGATCGCGCAGTCGATGATGCTCAGGAAGTGCGCGCCGTGTCACACGCGCAACTCGAAGGGCGGGCTCCGCGTCACCGATCTCTCGAACCTGAAGGCGGGCGAGGTCGTCCCCGGCGATCCGGCGAACAGCAAGCTCTACACGCGCATGACGCTGCCGCTCGACGACGACGATCACATGCCGCCGCAAGGTGAGGCGCAGCCGACGGCCGGCGAGCTCGCCGCGGTCCGCAAGTGGATCACCGAGCTCGGCGCGGCGCCGTGAGCGTGAGTCACGCGCGCGTGCAGACGACGTGGAGGAACGGGCGGAGCGTGCCGTTGTGCATGGGCTCGTCGATCGGCGTGCAGCGGACGAGGCCGTACGGGCCGAAGTCGCGCTCGACCGTGACCTCGTCGTAGAAGAACAGGCGCATGCCGGGCTCGGTCTCGTACCAGTCGTCGCCGAGCTTGCGGCCGCGGCCGTACATCTCGGCGTCTTTCGCGATGAGCGTGAACACCATCGCTCCGTTCGGCGCGAGCTGGCGCGCGCAGTCGGCGAGGAGCTTCGTGCGGGCGGGCGGATCGAGCAAGTAGAGGAGGCCGAAGCAGAAGACCGCGTCGTACGTGCGGTCGTCGAACGGCATGTCGGTGACGGAGCCGTGGTGGATCGGGAAGTCGAGCCCGAGCTGCGAGCGCGCGAGCGCGATCGCGGTCTCGGAGACTTCGATCCCGGTCACGGCCATCCCCGCGTCGAGGAACGGCTTGGCGTTGCGGCCGTAGCCGGCTCCAGGGAGGAGCACGCTCCGCGCGCCGCGCTCCACGAAGAGGTCACGCGCGAGCAGCGCCGACCGGGTCGGCTCGGAGCCCCACACGGTCTTGTGCTTCGCGAACACCGTCTCCCAGAGGTGGGGCATCGCGATCATGTAACAATGATTGTTACGTGAAGCAACCCGTGAGCGGGCGGCTTGCTTCGGGGGCGGTTCGCGTCTACGTGAGCGGCCATGGCGGCAGCGGCGGCAGCGGATCTCTCCCTGAAAGAGAAGAAAGTCGCGCGGTTGGGCTGGGCGGTCCTCGCGTGGAACGTCGCGGTCGTGCTGTGGGGCGCGTTCGTTCGGGCGTCGGGGTCGGGCGCGGGGTGCGGGCGACACTGGCCGCTCTGCAACGGCGAGGTGGTGCCGCGCGCAGAGAGCACGGCCACGCTCATCGAGGCGGCGCACCGCGTGACGAGCGGCCTCGCGCTCGTCGCGGTGGTCGCGCTCCTGGTCGTCGCGATGCGCAACCTGCCGAAGGGCCATCGCGCCCGTCGCGGCGCGGGGTTCGCGACGTTCTTCGTGTTCGGCGAGGCCGCCATCGGCGCCGCGCTCGTCTTGTTCGAGCTCGTCGCGCACGACGCCTCGATGAAGCGCGGCCTCTCGATGACGCTTCACCTCTGCAACACGTTCCTCCTCCTGGGCGCGCTCGCGCTGACGGCATGGTGGGCGCAGACGGGGCAGGGCGCGGTGGTGGAGGGGCGAGCGAAGGTGCCGTTTGCGCTTCGTTCCGTGGTGGTGCTTGCGCTTGGAGGGGTGTTGTTGCTGGGGGCGAGCGGGGCGGTGGCGGCGCTCGGCGATACGTTGTTCCCGGCGGCTTCGCTGCGGGAGGGGATCGCGCAGGACCTCTCGCCGCTCTCGCATGTGTTCCTGAAGCTGCGGATGCTTCATCCCATCATCGCGCTCGGCACCGGCATCCTCACGCTGGGGGCGGCGGGGGTCGTGCGGGCGCTCTCGACGTCGGAGCGCGCGTGGAAGCTCTCGCGCGGCGTCACGGTCCTGTTCGTCACGCAGTTCGCGTGCGGCATCCTGAACCTCACGCTCCTCGCGCCGATCGGGATGCAGCTCGTGCACCTCCTCCTCGCCGACGCGACGTGGATCATGCTCGTGCTCATGGGATGGGAAGCGCTCCGCGGCGCGGCGACGCCGGCCCCCGCGCTCGCGCCGGTAGCCGAGGGAGCGGGCTCGACGCCGGACGTCGCCGCGGTGTAGCCGGACGACGTAACGAGCAAGACGACCTCCCAGCGCCCCACGTGAGGACGTGGAAGCGAAGCGACGACGTAGTGCGGGCCATTAAAAGAAATGAATGAGGACCCTCAACGGTCCCCGCATCCTTGCGCGCCAAGCCCGCGCCGCGTGGTGGGTTGTGGTGCCGGGGCGCGCGACGTGCCACGCGTCGCGCGTGTCCTTCCGGGTGGGGCCGTGGTTGAGGCGTTGAGTCTCTGACGGGCTCGCTACGTGCCCAGCATCATGTCGAGGAAGGGGCCGGGGCCGATGAGGGTGGTGCCGCCGTCGATGAGGAGGGTGGTGCCGGTGATGTAGGTGGCGGCGGGGGATACGAGGTAGAGGACGGCGCTCGCGACTTCGTCGATGGTGCCGTAGCGGGCGAGGGGGACGCGCTTCTTCAGCATGTCCTCGGCGCCGCCGGGGGCGAGGCGGGTCATGCCCTCCGTGCCTTCGATCGGGCCCGGCGCGACCGCGTTCACGCGTACGCCGAAGCGGCCCCACTCGAGCGCGAGGTCGCGCGTCAGCTTCTCGATGCCCGCCTTCGCCGCGCCGGCGTGGACCTGGAGCGGGGTCGGGACCTCCGCTTGCGTCGCGGTGATGCTCACGATGCTCGCGCCCGGCTTCACGAGGTGCTGGAACGACGCGCGGCATGCGTTGAACGTGCCGCAGAGATCGATGTCGATGACGGAGCGGAAGCCGTTCGCCGAGAGCGTCGCCGCCGGCGCGAGGAAGTTGCCGGCCGCGCTGTTGACGAGCACGTCGAGCGCGCCGACCGCGTTCACCGCCGCCTCGAGCGCGGCGTAGTCGCGGACGTCGCACGCGTGGCAGGTCGCCTCGCCGCCGGCGGCCTCGATGTCCTTCGCGACCGCCTCGAGCTTCGCGAGCGTGCGGCCGACGAGCGCGACCTTCGCGCCGTGCGCGGCGAGGAGCTTCGCGATCCCCGCGCCGATGCCGCTGCCGCCGCCGGTCACGAGCGCGCTCTTCCCCGCGAGGAGGTTCGGCGCGAAGATGGATGTAGATTGCATGTGACTCCTCGGCGCGCGTGGGCGCTAATGGGGCGGGCGGCCTGCCTTCGCGTCGTCGCTCGCGACGGCGGCGAGGCCCGCGAGATCGGCGAGGCGGAGGGGGTGGAACGGGGGGCGCGGGGTGAAGGGGCGTGACGCGTCGCCGCCGCGCTCGGCGAGGAGGCGCGCGCAGAGCGCGACGCAGCTCTTGCCCTGGCACCATCCCGTGCCGAAGCCGGTGTAGCGCTTGAGCGACTCGATGTCGTCGTGACCGCGCTTCACCGCGTCCTCCAGCTCGTGGAGCGTGACGTCTTCGCAGCGGCACACGAGCACCTTCGCCAACGCCATGCGCTACTCCTCGCCCTCGTACTCGCAGCGCGCGTCGCAGGTCTCGAAGACGGTCACGCGCGACAAGGACGGGATCGTCGTCTTCATGCGGTCCCAGATCCACTTCGCGAGGTTCTCGCTCGTGGGGTTCTCGAGGCCTTCGATCTCGTTCAGGTAGTGATGATCGAGCCGCTCGCCGAGCGGGGCCCACGCGTCGTAGAGGACGCCGTAGTCGATGAACCAACCCGTCTTCGGATCGACGGGGCCGCTGATCGCGAGCTCGATCTTGAACGAGTGCCCGTGGAGGCGCTCGCACTTGTGACCAGGAGCGACCATCGGCAGGCGATGGGCCGCCTCGAAGCGGAATTCGTGGACGAGTCGGACGCGCAAAGCGCGGTGAGCTTACTCGATCTTCGCGCGCGCACGCAGGCGCTCGGCGCGGCGGTTCCACATCGGGCCCACGACCACGCTCGCGACGAAGAACAAGAGGAGCGGGAAGATGGCGAGGAGGACCGGCGCGGCGTACTTGGCCTCGGGGTTCACCATCGCGCCGACCACGGTGAGGAACGCGCCGATCGGCGCGCCGAACAGGAACGCGACCGTGGCGAGGCGCGTGAGCGTCATCGGCTCGTGCTTCTCCGGGCGGAGCCACAAGAAGGGCCACCAGCTCCAGTCCTTGTCCGACACCTCGTTGACCGCGTTCTCCAGATGCTCGAGCGACATGCGGAGGGAGAAGGTGGCAAAATCGCCCCAACCCCGCGAGCGCGGCCGTGGCGAAAAAGTGCTTGAGCTACGCGAGTTTGGTCGCACTCGGGAGCATGCGATCCAAAGGAATTTCCGGGCTCGCGCGTATCACCTGTCACGCCGATGCGTCCAAGGACGACCTAACCCAGCATGAGCGTCGCGTTCGACATCCGGCCGCCTCCGCCCGAGCTCGCCCGTGAGGACGTGCGACGAGGGCTGGTCGCGCTGCTGCGGCGCCGGGTGCCGAGCCAGGAGGTCGACGACCTCGCGCAGACCATCCTCTGCGACGCGCTCCAGGCCGGGTCGATCCCCTCCGATCCGGAGGACCTCCGGCGCTGGCTCGTCGGCATCGCGCGCCACAAGATCGCGGACTACCACCGGCGCGCGACGCGGGTCGGGAAGCGGAGCGCGGGGGAGGCGCCGCTCGCGTCGTGCTCGTCCGCGCCGGTCGCCTTCGAGGAGCGCGAGGTGCTGCATCGCGTGCTCGGCGACGTCCGGACGCGGCGCGACGCCGAGACGATGGAGTGGCTCGTGCGCGAGCACGGTGGCGAGCGCCTCGCCGACATCGCGGCGGAGAACGGGCTCGGCGCGCCCGTCGTCCGGCAGCGCGTCTCGCGGCTCCGTCGCGTGCTCCGCTCGCGGTGGGCGGGGGCGGTCGCGGTGCTCGTCGCGATCGGCGCGGCGGCGGCGTTCTTGGGGCGGCCCGAGATCGCGATCGCGCCGGAGAAGCCCGTCATCGTGCGCGCGCCCGAGGTGCCGGCGAGCGCGTCGCCGGAGCCGTTGCCGCCGCTCCTGGGCGACATCGCCGGGGAGTGGGTCGTGCAAGCGGTGCGGCCGGAGCGTGAGCTCACCGCGAACGAGCAGAAGATGGTCGACCTCTACGCGAAGGCGGCGCGCGCGACGGTGGCGGGGGCGCGCATCACGGTTCGCGCCAACGCGTTCGCCGATGCGTGGACGGTGGAGCGCGTCGAAGGGACGACGCTGGTCGTCGTCGACGACCATGGGCGGCGGGACCGCGTCGATCTCGTCTACGCGCGCGACAAGGCGGGGCCGCGCATCGACGTTCGGCTGCCGGGGCATCCGCGGCTCGCCGGACATGTCACGCTGCGGCGCGCGGTCCATTGAGCGAGCTTGCCTGAAAAGGCGGGCTCGACTAGATCGGTTCCTCCGCCATGTACCTCATTCTTTCGAAGAAGCCGCGCAAGTCGAACCGGACGAAGACCAAGCGCTACCGCGCGAAGCTGAAGGCGAAGGACCGCGGGCGCCGCGCGCGCGTGTACCAGGCGCATCGCTCGTAGGGGCTCTCAACGTCGGGGCTCTCAACGTCGGGGCTTCGCCCCGACACCCCACCCCAGACACGGCCCTCGCGCTGCGCGCTCGGGGCGCTTCGCGCCCGCTTGCGCGGCCGCTTCTGGGGCCCGGGTGGGCTTATTCTGGGGCGTAGAGAGGGGACTCTTCTGGCGAGGGGGTGGCGCGCTTCGCTAGGAGCGTGAACATCGTCGGGACCAGGAAGAGGGAGAGGGCGGTCGAGGAGAGGAGGCCGCCGACGACGGCGAGGGCGAGGGGGCGGTTCGAGGCGGAGGCCTCGTCGAGGGCGAGCGCGGTGGGGAGGAGGCCGAACACCGTCGCGAGGCTCGTCATCGCGATCGGGGTGAAGCGGACGCGCGCGGCGTCGACGACGGCGTCGATGGGGGTGAGGCCGCTCTGGAGCTGGCGGTTCGCGTGGTCGACGAACAAGATGCCGTTCGACACCGCGATGCCGATGACCATGAGGACGCCCATCAGCGCGGTGATGGAGAGGCCCTGGCCCGCCGCCATGAGCGCGCCCACGATGCCGACGAGCGAGACCGGGATCGTGAAGAGCATCACGAGCGGGAGGCGCAGCGACTTGAACTGCGTCGCCATGATCATGAAGACGACCATCACCGCGAGGCCGAGCGCGAGGCCGAGGCCGCCGAAGGTCTCGCGCATCAGCTGCACCTGACCGACGAAGCTCGTCGTCACGCCCTTCGTCCGCGGGTCTTGGGCGAGCTTCGCCTCGAGCTCCTTCGCCGCGCTGCCGATGTCGCGGCCCTCCGTCTGCATGAAGACGTGGCCCGCGCGCGTGAGCTGGTTGCGCGCGATGAGGACGGGGCCGACCTCGCGCCGGATGTTGCCGTAGGCGTCGAGCCGGATCGGCGCGCCGTTGGCGCCGACGCGGACCGGCACCTCTCCGACGGCGGCGGTGTCCTGGATGATCGCGTCGTCGTAGTACGTGACGACGTAGTAGCTCTGGCCGTTGCCGGGATCGGTCCACACCGCCGGCGTGTTGATGTTGCCGTACACCGCCTCGAGCGTGGTCTGCGCCGCGTCGCGCGCGGTCACGCCGACGAGGCCTGCCTTCTCGCGATCGGTGTCGACGCGGAGCTCCGGGAAGTCGTCCTCGAGCCGCACGTACACGTCGCGGATCCCCGGCACCGTGCGCGCGACCTCCGCGACCGCGCGTGACTGATCGATCAGGGTCGCGAGGTCGTCGCCGCGGACCTCCACCACCATCGGCGCGATGTACCCGTTCAAGAAGACGCTCGCGACGAGCGCGCCCGGGGCCTGGAGGAAATCGACGCCGGGGTAGGTGTGCGCCAGGATCTCGCGCATACGGTCGGCGATCTCGCGTTGATCGAGGTCGCGTGCGGCGGGGTCCGCGAGCTCGATGCCGATGAAGCCCTGATGCGTGCCCATGTTCGGGCTCGTCATCGCGGAGCGCGCCTTGCTCGGCGAGCCGACGTTCGTGAGGACGAGCTTCACCGAGCCGGGCGGGAGCTTCTCCTTCAGCGTCTGCGCCATCGCGTTCGTCATCGCGGCGGCGTCCTCGAGCGAGGTGCCGGGCGTGAAGCGCACGTAGACGGTCTCCATCGACTCGTCGATCTCGGGGAAGAACGTCGCGGGGAGGCGGCCGGTGACGAAGACCGCGCCGCTCACGAGCACGAGCGCGCCCGCGATGACCCACGCGCGATACCCCAGCACCGCGCGGAGGAGCTTCGAGTAGCCGAGCGCGATCGCTTGCACGCCGCGCTCGAGGCGGCGCGCGATCGGCCCCGGCTCGCGGTGCTCCTTGGGGAGGAAGTAGCGGCACGCGACCGGCGTCACGATCATCGAGACGACGTAGCCGGCGAGCATGCCGGTCGCGACCGTGATCGCGAGCGGGACGAAGAGGCGCTTCGCGAGGCCGAAGAGGAGGACGACCGGGAGCAGCACCGCGATCGTCGCGAGGGTCGCCGCGAGCGCCGCGATCGCGACCGAGCGCGTGCCCTCGAGCGCGGCGACGACGCGGCCCTCGTGTTTGTCGCGGCCCGCGCGGTGGATCGCCTCGAGGACGACGACGGAGATGTCGACGAGCGGGCCCATCGCGAGCGTCAAGCCGCCGAGCGTGAACGCGTTGAGGCTCTGCCCCGTCGCGTAGAGGACGATGAGGATGATCGCGAACGAGATCGGGACCGCGATCGCGGCGATGAGCACCGAGCGCGGGCTCTGGAGGAAGAGCAGGATGACGACGGCGATGAGGACGAGCGCCTGGAGGATCTCCTTCTTGAGGCCCTCGATCGTGGTCCGCACGAACGTCGACTGATCGAAGATCGGCTCGACCCGCATCCCCGGCGGCAGGTCGGTGAGGCCGGCGACGATCTCCTTGATCTGGTCGTTGATCGCGACCACGTTCCCGCCGGGCACGCGGAGGACGTTCAGGTAGACGCCGACCTCGCCGTTGATCGTCACCGCCTGCGCGTCCTTCGAGCCGCCGTCGACCACGCGCGCGACGTCGCGGATGCGCACCGGCTGGCTGCCCTTCAGCTTGAGGATCGCGTCGCCGATGTCGTCGACGCGGGCCGGCACCGCGTTCGTGTAGACGTTCGCGGAGAACGCCTTCGGGTTGAAGCGGCCCGAGGGGAGGAGCGCGTTCGAGCGCTCGATCGCCTTCGCGACGTCGCTCGACGAGAGGCCGCGCGCGGCCGCCTTCGCCGGATCGACGATGACGTTGATCTGCCGCTCCTTGCCGCCGTTGACCGACGCGCTCGCGACGCCGGTGATGCCCTCGATCAGCGGCTCGACGTTGTTCGCGGCGTAGTCGTAGATCTGCGACGCGCTGAAGCCGCCGCCGTAGACCGCGACCTGCATCACCGGCGCGTTCGACGGATCGTACTGGAGGACGAACGGCGGGATGATGCCGAGCGTCTTCGGGACCGACGACATCGCGAACGCGACCTGCTGCTGGACGTTGGTCTGCGCCGCGTCGAGGTCGGTCCCCCACTTCAGCCACACGAAGATGACGCTGAGGCCGCTCCGCGAGAGGCTCTCGACGTGATCGACGCCCGGCGTCGCGCTCACTGCTTTTTCGAGGCGCCATGTCAGCGTCTTCTCGACCTCGGTCGGGCCCATGCCGGAGGCCTTCGTGCCGATGACGAGGACCGGCGGCGAGAGCTCGGGGAACGTGTCGACGCTCATGCGCGGCGTCACGACCGCGGCGAAGACGAGGAGCGCGACGCTCAGCATCAGGACGAAGAGCGGGTTCTTGAGCGCGAGCTTCGTCACTTCGCGCTCGCCTCAACCTTCGCCGCGACCTTGTCGTTGTTGCCGAGGAGGGAGCGGCCCTGCGTCACGACGCGCGCGCCGGACCCGAGCTCCGGCTTCACGTAGAGGCTGCTCGCGCGCTCGCCGAGGACGTCGACCTGCGTCTTCTTCGCGACGCCGTCCTCGACGACGAACACGGTGGCCTTCTTGCCGCGCACCTTCGCCGCGACGAGCGGGAGCTCGACCGCGTCGACGGTGTCGCCGACGTCGACCTCGATCTCCGCGGTGGTGCCGGTGGGGATGTCGCGCTCGGCGTTGGGGAGGTCGACCTCGAAGCGAACGGTGCGCGTCGAGAGGTCGGCGGAGGGGGCGCGGCGCGCGACCTCGCCGGTCAGCGTCTTGCCGGTCGCGACGAGGCGGAGCCGCACCGGCGTCTTCGGCGGCACCGCTTCGAAGTCGATCTCCGGCACGAACGCGGTGAGGCGCACGACGCTGCGATCGACGAGATCGACGATCGCGCTGCCGGGGCGCACGAACGCGCCCGGATCGGCGAGGCGCGTCGCGACCTCTCCGGCGAAGGGCGCGCGGAGGACGCAGTCGTTCACCTCGAGCGCCTTGCCCGAGCCCTGCGCGAGGATCGCCTGGATCTGCGCCGCGTTCGCGGCCGCCTGGGCGGCCTTCTGCTCGACCTCGTTCGGCGCCGCGTAGCCGCCGTCGAGGAGCTGGTTCAGGCGCGCGGCCTCGCTCGCGGCCGCCTTCTGCCGCTCCTCCAGTGCGCGCGCTTGGTGCGCGATCGCGGCGCTCGCGGCGGAGGCGTTGCGGCAGTCGAGCGTCGCGAGGACGTCGCCGCGCTTCACGATCGAGCCGGGGCGCACGAGCACGGTGTCGACGAAGCCGGAGGCGAGCTGCGGTCCGATCTTCGCCTCTTGCCACGGCTCGAGCGTCCCGATGTACCGTCGCGAGTCGCGGAAGCGAGCCTGTTTCGTCTCGATCACGGTGACGCTCTTCGGCTCGTCCGCGAGCGCGATTTGGTTCACGCCGCTCTCGGCGCGATGGAGCAGATAGCCGCCGCACGCGACGACGCCGAGGACGAGCCCGACGATCGCGACGGGGATGATCGGACGGCGCGCGCTCGCCTCACCGCTGCTCATTTCACCGCTGCTCATTTCGCCTCCGCGGTCGCGCGGGCGAGGACGAGGCGCGCGCGGTCGCTCTGGAAACGTCCGATCGCGAGCTGGATCTCGGACTCGGTGCGGAGCGCCTGCGCGTCGGCGAGCTCCGTGCTCGTCCCGAGGCCGACGCGGAAGCGGTTGTCGGCCTGGTCGTAGTTCGCCTTCGCCGCGTCGGCGCCGCGCTCGAGCGCGGTGAGCGCCGAGGTCGCGACGTCGGCGTCTTGCCACGCGGTCGCGATCGCGGCGCGTTGCTCGATCACGACGCGTCGCGTCTCGGCGTCGAGGGCGAGCTCGCGCTCGCGTGATGCGTCCGCGCGGCGGCTCCACGCCGGCTCGAGGATCGGCCACGCGAGCACGACGCCGAGGTCGTAGTTCGGGACGAGCGGGACCCAGCCGTCGCCGGTGAGCTCCGGCCCCGCGTTCGGAGGAGCGCCGCCGCCGCGCCCGTTCACGGCCGCGGTCCCGAACACCGTCGGCCGCGTCTGGGTCTCGAGCCGCTTCGTCTCGCCGCGCTGCGCCGCGACGCGCGCGTTCGCCTCGCGGACGAGGGGCGTCTTCTCCGCGCGGCGGAGCAGATCGGCGAGGGCGGGGAGCGGGCCGGCCGGTTGCGGCGCGCCGGCGGCGTCGAGCTCGATGTCGCCGGCGCCGACCGCGGCGGCGAGGACGGAGCGCGCGACGCGGAGCGCGCCGCGAGCGCGCATCATGCCTGCCTCGTAGCGCGCGACGTCGGCCTCCGCGCGCGTGAGCTCGATCGGCGGGCGCATGCCGCTCGTGACGTTCGCCCGCGCGAAGTCGCGCTGGCTCGCCGCGCGATCGAACGCGTTCTTCGCGGCGTCGTCGACCGCGCGCGCCGCGAGCACCGCGTAGTGCGCCTGCGCGACGAAGAAGTCGACGTCGAGGAGGGTGCCCGCCGCGCGGGCCTTCTCGACCTCGGTCGCGAGCGCGGCCGCGGCCTGCTCCGCCGCGGTGCGACCGAAGTCGTAGATCTGCTGGCGGACGCCGAGCGCGAGCATCGTCGACGGGTAGAGGTGGAAGCTCGGGTCCTCGCGCAGGAGCGTCGCGCCGATGCGCGGGATGTCGACGGTGGCGACGCCGATCTGCGTCGTCGTGCTGTTGTTCACCGAAGCGCCGACGACCTGCGCGAAGGCGCCGGCGCGGGGGAGCCAGTTCGCGGCGGGGACGTCGGCGTCCCGCGCCGCCGCGACCACGCGCAGGCGCGCCGCGGCGATGCTCGGATGATCCTTGCGCGCGAGCGCGAGCGCCTCCTCGAGCGTGACGGCGCGCGGCCCCGCTTCGCTCGGCGCGGACGTCTCCGACGTTTCGGGCGCGGCCTGGGCGCTCCCGGACGCGAGCACGACCGTGAGCGCGAGCAGCGAAGAGCGGCCTCCGGCCGGAAGAACCATCGACGCTGCCACCGCACGCGACGTGCCACCCTACTTCTCGGCGCCATCGCCGCACGCACGGCCCCCACCAGGGAAAATTTCCCGATCGCGCACGGAAATCCTTCCGCCGCGCCGCGCGGCTCAGCCGCTGCGCGCGATGGGGGCGGTGATGGTGGCGCGCGTGCCGCCGGCTTCGCGGCGGGCGACGGTGAGCTCGCCGTTGTGGTGCTTCACGATCTCGCGCGCGATCGTGAGGCCGAGGCCGGTGCCGCCGGCGCCGCGCTTCGTGCTGAAGAAGGGCTCCGCCGCGCGCTCGGCGTCGGTGTCGGGGATGCCGGCGCCTTCGTCCTCGACCACGAACGCGACGCGCTCGCTCGTCTGCTTCACGTCGAGCGTCACGCGGCCGCCGGGCGCGGTCGCTTCGCACGCGTTGAGGAGGAGGTTCACGAGCGCCTGCTCGAAGAGGGAAGGATCGCACGCGATCTCGGCGCTGCCTTCGTCGAGCGTCGTCGTGAGCTCGACGTTCGCCTTCTCGAAGCGGTGGCGCACGAGATCGGTCGCGCGCCGCGCGACGAGCGACGGCGGCGTGGGGACGAGCTGAGGAGCGTCGCCGCGCGCGAGGGCGAGCGAGCCGCGCACGATGCGCTCGATCCGCTCGACCTGCTCGAGCACGATCTTCAGCGCGGCCGCGGTCCGCTCGTCGGTCGCCGGGCGGGCGAGCACCTGCTCGACGCGGCCGACGATGACGGCGAGCGGCGTCCCCACCTCGTGCGCGATGCCGGTCGAGAGCGCGGCGACGGTGGCCATCTTGTCCGCCTTCGTCAGCGCGAGCTCGCGTTCGCGATCGCGCTCGAGCTCCAGCGCACGCCGCATGCGGCGGCGGGCGTAGGCGCCGATCGCGGCGACCGCGCCCGCGCCGAAGACGGTCGTGAGCGCGAGCCGCCACCGCGACGCCTCCTGCCGCTCGCGCATGTGGACCGCGGAGGCGAGCACGACGACGCCCCACGTCTCGTTCGTGCGCGACGAGACCCGCGCGACGCCGGCGACGGCGCGGCGGCGGGTGAGCCCGAACGTCGCCGCTTCGTCGCGCGGAAGGACGACCGCCTCCACGTCGTGATCGAGCGCTTCGCGGATCCGCGTCGACGAGATGACGCGCCCGTCGGTGGTGAGAAACCCGGGCTGGTTCGGACGCGCGATGAGGACGAGCAGCTCCCCCGGCTTCTCGAGCCGCTTCGCGCCGGCGAGCAGCTCGACGACGACCGCGTCGACGAGCGCGCGGTCGTCCGCCCTTCCGCCGAGCCTCGTCTCGAAGTCGATCGCGACCGCGGCGGCGAGGACGGCCTGATCCTGAGAGAAGGACTCGATCGCCGCGTCGTTCGCGCGCGTGCCGAACCACACCGCGCCGCCGAGGATCGCGCCGATCGCCGCGACCATCCACGCGGTGAGCCAGAGGCCCTGGATCGGCCGCGGCGCGTCAGTCGTCTCGCTCATCGCTCGCGAGCCACTTGTTGAGTGTCTTCACGTCGATGTCGAGCTTCTCGCACGCGAGCGACTTCTTGCCGCCCGCCCGCTCCAGCGCCCACGCCGCGTACCGGCGTTGAAGCTCGCGCACCGGGATGATCTCGTCGCCGAAGTCGATCGCGGAGCGCTTCGCCATCGGTCGCTCGGTGATCGACTTCGGGAGGTCGGCCACGCCCGCCTCCGGCGTCCGGCCGAGGAGCACGATGCGCGCGACGGCGTTCTGGAGCTCGCGGACGTTGCCGGGCCACGGATGGTCGATGAGCCGCGCCATCGCCTCGGGGCCGATCCGCTCGACGACGGCGCCCGGGCTCGTGCTCCGCGCCTCCTCGACGAAGCGGAGGATGAGCTGCGGGATGTCGTCCTTCCGCTGGCGGAGCGGCGGGATCGCGATCGCGATCCCCTCGAGCCGATAGAGGAGGTCCTCGCGGAACTGGCCGCTCGCGACGCGCTCGGCGAGGTCGCGGTGGGTCGCCGCGACGATGCGCACGTCGACCTCGCGCTCGCGCGTGGCGCCGACCGCGCGCACCGCGCCGCGCTCGAGCACGTCGAGGAGCTTCGCCTGGAGCGAGGGCGCCATGTCGCCGATCTCGTCGAGGAACAGCGTCCCGCCGTCGGCCTCGACGAAGAGGCCGCTCCGGTTCGCGACCGCGCCGGTGAACGCGCCCTTCACGTGGCCGAAGAGCTCGCTCTCGAGGAGGTTGTCCGGCAGCGCGGCGCAGTTCACGGGGACGAACGGCCCGCTCGCGCGCCGGCTCTGCGCGTGGAGGAAGCGCGCGACGAGGCCCTTGCCGGTCCCGGTCTCGCCGGTGAGCAGCACCGAGACGCCGGCGTCGGCGACGCGGAGCGTGAGCTCACGCACCTCCTGCATCGCGTCGCTCGCGGCGATCAGCGCGCCCTTGCCGTAGCGATCGCCGAACGCGCGCTTCCACGTGCGCGTCTCCTGCCGGAGGACGACCTCCTCGAGCGCGCGCTTGATGAAGAGGTCGAGCTCCGCGACCTTGAACGGCTTGAGGAGGTAGTGGTGCGCGCCCTTCCGCAGCGACTCCACTGCGGTGTCGATCGCGCCGAACGCGGTCATCACGAGGACGGGCCGCTCCGGCGCGGCGCGCTTGCTCGCCGCGAGCAGCTCGATGCCGTCGACCTCCGGCATCCGGAGATCCGTCACGACGACGTCCACCGCCGGATCGGCGACGAGCTTCATCGCCGCCGCCGCGTCGGTCGCGGTCGTCACGTCGTAGCCGAGATCGCCGAGGCCGTCGGCGAGCATGCTCGCCATCGCGGAGTCGTCGTCCGCGACGAGCACGCGCGGGCGCTTCGCCGTCAGCTGCCCTTCTTGAGCTCGGTCAGGACGAGCTTGGCGACGGACTTGAGCGTGTCGAACACGCCGACGCCGGTGCGCGCGACCGCTTCGAAGTCGGGCACGTTGGTCGGGTTGAGCATCTGACGGAGCTCGTCGAGGCTCGCGACGTTCGGGAGATCGCGCTTGTTGTACTGGACGACGTACGGGAGCTTGTCGAGCGAGTAGCCCTGCTCCGCGAGGTTCGTGCGGAGGTTCTCGACCGACTCGAGGTTCGCCTCGGTGCGCTCGATCTGCGAGTCCGCGACGAAGACGACGCCGTCGACGCCCTTCAGGATCAGCTTGCGGGACGCGTCGTAGAAGACCTGACCGGGGACGGTGTACAGGTGGAAGCGCGTCTTGAACCCGCGGATCTCGCCGAGCGAGAGCGGGAGGAAGTCGAAGAAGAGCGTGCGCTCGGTCTCCGTCGCGAGGCTGATCATCTTGCCCTTCGCGTCCGGGTTCGTGCGCTCGTAAATGTACTGCAGGTTCGTGGTCTTCCCGCAGAGACCAGGCCCGTAATAGACCAACTTGCAGTTGATCTCCCTGGCCATGTAGTTGATGAAGCTCATCGCTCTTTGGGTCCTACAGGATTGTGGACGACTTCTTGGCTGCGGGCGAATTTCTGCGGGGAGTTTCCGGAAATCAGTCGTTGAAGAGGTTGTCGATGTCCTCGTCGGTGATCTCGGCGAACGGGCTGTCGGTGCCCGGCTCCTGCACCTTCTTGAGGAGGGCCTCGAAGATATGGTTGAGCTCCTCGGACGCCTTCTTCACGCGGAGGCGGACGAGGCCGAGGCTCGAGCGGGAGTCGAAGATGACGACCAGGATGACCCGGTTGCCGACGAGCTGGATGTGGATGTTGGCCTTCTCGCCCTCGTGGAACTGAGTCGCGAACTCGTTCTCCTTGAGGAGCTTGGCCATGCCGCCCGTCGCGGCGATGTTGCCGGCGGTGAGGGAGGCGAGGCTCGTCGTGTCGACGTTGTCGATGTCGCCGGCGGCCGCGATGAGCTGGCCGTTCTTGTCGACGATGAACACGACCTTGGCGTTCGCATCGCGAACCAGACGGTCTACGACCACCTGGATCTGATTGAACTCCTCCTCGTACATCACCATCTGGGGATTGCTCATGCTCGCGTCTCTCTCTCGCGTACAGCTAGCGGGTGCCCCTGAATGTTGAAGCGAGGCCGGCTTACGGTTCTATCCGATGGAGGCCGGTCCATACAAGGGCCGTTTCGGGGTGGTCGTCAGGCGCGAAAGCCCGAAATCGCCTCGAAAAGGACACGTAGGCCCCACCCGAGGCCTTCCACGGGCACCCGCTCGTCGTGCCCGTGGTACATCGCGCTGAAGCTGATTTCGTGGGTGGGGTCGAAGCGGACGGGGGCGAAGCCGTAGCAGATCGTGCCGAGCCGGGCGTACGCCTTCGCGTCGGTGAAGCCCGGGATCATGTACGGGAGCGGCGTGCCGGTCGGATCGTTCCGGCGCAGCGTGGCGGCGAGGTGCTCGAAGAGCGGCGTCGCGGGGGAGGCCTCCACCGCCGGGAGCGAGTGGATCACCTCGAGCGAAGCCGGCGCGTCGCCGAGCGCGTCGCGCAGCTCGGCGAGGAAGGCCTCCTGCGTCTGGCCCGGCAGCGTGCGCCCGTCGATCTCGATCGACGCGCGTCCCGGGATGACGTTCACCTTCGATCCGGCGCGCATCACCGTCGGCGACGCGGTGTTCGAGAGGAGCGCCCCGAACGATCGGCGCTGCGACGGATCGCGGATCAGGTAGTCGAGGATCAACGCCGCGACCTGCGGCGTCGTCAGCCGCTTCAGCACGTGTTTGTGCGGGACCGGCAGCTCCTTCGCGAGGCCCTCGACGAAGCCGCGCACGACCGCGGTCGGGTGCATCGGCAGGCGCGCGCGGCCGAGCCGCTCGATCGCGCGCGCGAGCTTGAGCACCGCGCTCTCGGGATCGGGCATCGAGCCGTGGCCGGGCGCGCCGCGGTACTCGGCGCGGACCCAGCACACGCCCTTCTCCGCGACCTGCACCGGGTAGAAGGTCTTGCCGAACAGGTGGAGCGAGAACGCGCCGATCTCCCCGAGCATGTACTCTGCACGGATCTCGTCGGCGTGGTCGTCGACGAGGTAGCTGCTCCCGAGCGCGCAGCCGTTCTCCTCGTCCGCGACCGCGGCGAAGATCACGTCGCGATCGAGCGGCTCCTCGCGGCGCTTCAGCAGCGCGAGCGCGCACGTGCTCATCGCCGCCATGTGCTTCATGTCGATCGCGCCGCGGCCCCAGACGTAGCCGTCGTGGATCTCGGCCGAGAACGGGTCGTGCTTCCACGCCCCCGCGTCCGCCTCCACCACGTCGAGGTGGGCGTTCAAGAGGAGCGGCGGCTTCTTGCCGGTGCCCTTCACGCGCGCGATGAGGTTCCCGCGCCCCTTCTTCTTCTCGACGATCTTCGCGTCGACGCCGTGCTTCGAGAGGTGATCGGCGAGGAGCTCGCACGCGACGCGCTCGTTCGCGTCCCCGGCGTCGCTCGTCCCGCGGTTCACGGTCGGGACGCGGATCAGGTCGCGGAGCAGCTCGACGCAGGTGGCGCTCTCGGCCTTCCAGTCGATCATCGACTTCGTAGTGTGCCACGGCGTCTCGCGTGCAACGATGAGGGAATGACGAGGACCCTCGCTTCCGAGATCACGCGCATCCGGGGACACTTCGACGGCGCGCTCGCGCTCCTCGACGCACGCGACGTGAGCGGGCTCGATCGCGCAGCCCAGCTCACGCGCATGCTGCTGCGGCAGGCGCTCGTCGAGTACCAGGCCGGCGGCGTCTTTCCTCTCAACCACGACTTCGCGGCGGGGCTCCGGCCCACGTTCGTCGACGATCACGGGACGCGCTGCGCGATGGCGCACCTCATGGATCTCGGCGGCGCGAGCGAGCTCGTGAGCGAGGTCGCCGCGAAGGCGAACCACGCCTACGTCGACGAGCTCGCCGCCGATCCGCGTTTCCTCGCGTGGCTGAACGCGGCCGGCCTCACGGTGGAGGAGGCCGCGCGCATCCAGCCCGGCTACGGCTGCGTGCCGGCGGCGGACTGCCTCTGCACCGTCGCGGCGTCCGGGGGCGGGGCGGCGCCCGCGGTCGTCGAGGCGACGATCGCGACGCTCTCGACGACGAGCAACGAGGTTGGCGTGAAGGTCACCGCGGTGCACGGCGAGACGGACGTGAAGGTCGGGGACGACATCACCGCCGTCCGCTACCGCTCGCTCGACCTGAAGACGGGCGACAGCGTCCTCGTCACGCTCACGAAGGTGGACGGCGACTACGAGGTCCTCGCCGCGGTGAAGGACGGACAGCTCGGCGAGACGTGCGGCGCCAGCGTCCCGAGCGATCCGTTCCCGAACCAGTCGTCGCGGGGCAAGGTCGGCCCGATCTCGGTCGCCGACGTCGTCGCGCTGCGCGAGGACACGCGCGACGCCTGCATCAGCGCGCTGAAGGCACGCGACGAGTGCTTCGGCGTCTGCGGCGGCGTGCATGACGAGACCGGTCAGGCGGTGACCTGCACCTACGGCGAGAGCGACGCCGGTGGCGCCCCGATCTCCGCGGACGCGGGCGGCGCGCCGGTGACGAAGCCGTCCGGCGACGTGGACGTGGACGCGGGCACGTCCGGCGGCGTCGCCGCGGCGCCGGCGTCCACCGACGACGGAGGCTGCTCGACGACCGGCGGGAGCGCGCCGGCGAGCGTCGCGGTGCTCCTCGCGGTCGCGGGCGCGATGCTCGCGCGGCGCCGCTTCGCCGGATGACGAGCGCGCGCGTCCTCGCCGAGCGATCGTGCGCCTGGGCGGAGGGACCGACGCGGGTTGGTGCATGGTTCCCCGGCGACGACGCGACCGTGCTCGGCGCGTTCGAGCGCGCGGAGGCGCCGTCGCTCCGCCGCGGCTCGGGCGGTCACACCGTCGTCGTCGGGCCCGGCACGCTCTGGGTGCAGCTCGTGCTCGAGCGCTCGGAGCACCCCGCCGACAAGCTCGTGAACCGCCACGTGCGCCCGCTCCTCCGCGCGTTGACGCGGGCGACGAGCGTCCCCGCGCATTGGTTCGGGCGCGACTGGATCAGCATGGGAAAGCGGCCGATCGGGTTCGTCGGCTTCGCGCACGAGGCCGCGAGCGGTCGCTGTTTGCTCGAGGCCGTCGTCGCGGTGAGCGCCCCGTTCGTCGCGGCGCCGCGCGCGTCGTTCATGGGCAAGGCGCCGGCGACGCTCGAGGAGCTCGCGGGCGGCGCGATCGATCGCGCCGCGCTCGTCGCGCGCGTCGTCGAGGCGTACGCGCCGACGGCGTCTCCGCGCGAGGACTGGCCGACGGCGGGCGCGGCGGTGACGGCGGAGCCGCCGTGGGGGGCGACGCGGGACGAGGCGATCGGGATCGTCGCGGCGGGCCGCGACGCGGGGGGGCGCATGCGCGTCGGCGGCGAGCTGATGGCGTCGCGCGACGCCGTCGCCATGCTCGAGGATTCGCTCGCGCGCGGGGACGACGTCGACGGCGCGGTCGACGCCGCGTTCACGACCGGCGTCGTCTTCG
The DNA here is from genome assembly GCA_019637155.1 of Labilithrix sp. Taxonomy (NCBI): domain Bacteria; kingdom Pseudomonadati; phylum Myxococcota; order Polyangiales; family Labilitrichaceae; genus Labilithrix; species Labilithrix sp. The sequence continues at coordinate 359,550 of JAHBWE010000009.1, forward strand.
GGGTGCGCTCGCTCGCCTCGATCCGCGACGCGATCGTCAGGGCTTCGAGCTCGTAGGCTTCGGCGCCGCGGCGTCGGGTGCGCGCACGGTCACGCTGTAGCTCTCGCCCGGCCCCGCGTCGACGGGCTCGAGGCGCGCGGTCGCCGAGATCTGGAGCTCCGGCGCGGGCGCGGCCGACGGCGCGGGCTTGGGCGGCTCGGACGACGTGGTCTGGCAACCGCACATGACGAGGACGAGCAGGACGAAGGGACGGGGGTTCATGGCTTCTTCGGGCGCACTCAGTCCCGCTTCGGCGTCGCGAGCTCCCACACCCGCGCGTCCTTGAAGATGCGCACGAGCTCGGGATCGAGGTGCTGGTCCTTCACGCCGTACTCGAGGATGTCGACCGCACGCTCGACGGGGACGGCCTTTTTGTAGGGGCGATCGCTCGCGGTGAGGGCGTCGTAGATGTCCGAGATGCTCATCATCTTGGACTGGACCGGGATCTCCTCCGCGCGGAGGCGGTTCGGGTAGCCGGTGCCGTTCACGCGCTCGTGGTGCGCGCCGGCGATGAGCGGCACGCGGCGGAACGATTTGCCCCACGGGATGTTGGAGAGGAACTTGAAGGTGTGGACGACGTGGCTCGTGATCTCGTCGTACTCCGCCGGCGTGAGCGAGCCGCGCTTCACGCTGAGCGCGACGGCGTCCTGCGGCTCGAGGAGGAACTTCATCTCGCCCCGGAGATCGAAATACGTCTCTTTGGCGAGGTGCTCGATCTTGGCGAAATCGCCGGCTGCGAGGACGGTCGGCTCGTTCGCGTGCTCGATCGTCTCCCACGCCGCGTCGAGCTCGGCGCGGCGCTCGGCGTGCTCCTTGTCGAGCCGCTCGAGCTCGCCCTTCGAGCCGCCGCGCTCCACGATCGCGAGCTTGCGCCGGAGGATGTCGGCCTCGAGCGAGCGGGCGACGAAGTCGAAGCGCGCGCGGATGAGGGAGAGGCTCTCGTCGTAGAGCTTCTTCGCCTTCACGAGCACCTTCTCGCGGACGCCGATCTTGCCGAAGTCGTGGAGGAGGCTCGCGTACTCGAGCTCGCGGAGGTCCTCGCGCGAGAAATGGGCGTCTTTGTAGGGGCCGCTCGACTCCGCGTCGACGACCTTGGCGAGGGCGACGGTGAGGTCGGCGACGCGGCGGGAGTGACCGCTCGTGGTCGGGTCGCGCGACTCGATCGCCTCGACGCTCGCCTTCACGAAGCCGTCGAAGAGGCGCTTGATCTCGTCGTAGAGGATCGTGTTCTCGAGCGAGACGCCGGCCTGGGCGGCGACCATGCCGAGGAGCTCCTCGCTCCGATCGTCGAACGGGACGACCTGCTCGTCGAAGTCGTCCTTCGTGTAGAGCCGCTTCTCGGGGTCCTTCTTCTTGTTGATGAGCTGGATGACGCCGATGACCTCGTCGCGCTGCGAGACGAGCGGCACCGTGAGCATCGACTTCGTGCGGTACCCTATCTTCTCGTCGAAGCGGCGGTCGAAGCCGTACCCGGTGCCGACCGGGATCTCGTAGGCGTCCTCGATGTTGATCGGCTTCTTCGCGAGGACGACGCTGCCGGCGATGGAGCGGTTCGAGATCGGCATCACGAACTCGCTCGAGTCGTAGGCGACGGAGTCGTTCTGCGAGAGCTTGAAACGCAGCATCGGCCCGCGGACCATCATGCTGATGCTCGGCGGCGGCGCGCTGTCCTTCTTGCCGCCGAGGGCCGGCGGCGGCTGCGAGCTGCGCGTGTCCTCCGGCGCGGCCTCGACGACGTAGATGCTCCCCGCGTCCGCGCCGGTGACGAAGCGGCACTTCTCGAGGATGACGCCGAGGAGCTTGTTCACGTCGCGCTCGGTCGTCATCGCGCGCGCGATGTTGATGAGCTCGCCGAGCTCGTAGCGATAGCGGTTCAGCCATTTCCCGCGGCTCTCCGCGCGCCCCTTCGCCTCGAGCAGCTCGAAGGCGCGCATGCCGGCGAGGAACAGCTCGTCCTTGGAGGGCTCGGCGGAGACGATGCTCGCGAGCCCGCGGTTCATCATCTGTTGCAGCTCGGCGCCGGCGGGCATGCCGAGGAGGATCATCATCGCGGTCGACTCGGCGAAGCGCTTCGCGAACGGCTTGAGGAGGTCCTTGCCTCGCTCCCACACCGCGGCGGGGGCGAGGATGACCATGAGGTCGTCGCGGCTCGCGGCGATGAGGAGCGGATGGGGCTGGGTCACGACGTCGTCGACGCGGTTGTCCGCTTGGAGCTCCGCGAAGAGCTTCGACATCTTTTCGACGAGCGCGGGCTGCTGCATGGTGTTCCGTCCCCGGCGGGAAGGTAACAGAAGCTATTCTCCGCCGCGATGAACCTGCCGGACATCGCTGCGATCCGTACGGATTACGTGCGCGCGGGCCTGGTCGAGAGCGACCTCGACCCATCGCCCACGGTTCAGATCAAGAAGTGGGTGGCGGACGCGGTCGCGGCGGGTCATCCGGAGCCGACCGCGATGGCGCTCGCGACCGTGAGCGCGAGCGGAGAGCCGTCGAACCGCATCGTCCTGTTGAAGGGCGTCGACGACGGCCTCGTGTTCTTCACGAACTACGAGTCGGCGAAGGGCAAGGACCTCGCCGCGAACCCCCGCGCCGCGGCGACGCTGTTCTGGGTGCTGCTCGAGCGCCAGATCCGCGTGGTCGGCTCCGTGACGAAGGTGACGCGCGCGGAGTCGGAGGACTACTTCCGATCACGCCCCTACGAGAGCCGCATCGGCGCCTGGGCATCGGCGCAGAGCACGGTGCTCGCCGATCGCGCGACGCTGGAGCAGAAGGTCGCCGCGCTGAAGACGCAGTACCCCGACGACGTCCCGCTCCCCCCGTTCTGGGGCGGCTACCGCCTCATCCCCGATCGCGTCGAGCTCTGGCAAGGCCGCCCCAGCCGCCTCCACGATCGCCTGCAATATACACGCACCCCCCCCACCTGGCACCTCACCCGCCTCTCCCCATAAGCCCCATAAGCGCCCGGCGAACCCCCTCTCGGGGGGTCCGGGGGCGGTGGAGCGCGCGCGCAGCGCGTGCGGAAAGGCCCCCGGCGGGAGAGCTCGAGAGGGCAGAGCCCTCTCGAACAAGCTAGAGCTCCTTGGGATCGGCGAGCTTGCGGGACCAGACGATGGCGTCTTTGCGTTCGCCCTTCATCAGCATGTGGCCGACGAGGAGGCCGGTGCGGCGGAAGCCGTTGAAGACGAAGGCGGTCGCGAGCGCGAGGTCGTCGCTCGGGGCGAGGGCGAAGCAGCTGACCACGCCCTCGGAGAGGAGCTTGTCGCAGATCGTTCGGAGCGACGAGATCGTCGCGAGCTTCTCGTGCTCCGTCGACGGCGCGGTGAGGAGCTCGAGGAACGCGTTCGCGAAGCAGGCCTGGCCCTCGATCGAGGCGACGAGCTCGAAGCCGCTCCGCGCGGTGAGGAGGAAGTGACGGCGCTCGACGTCGCGGCCGAACGGCTCGAAGGCGGTGAGCGCGGCGCCGGTCTTCAGCGCCTTGTCGAGCGTCTTCTGGACGTCCGAGGCCTTCACCTGCGTGAGCAACGCCTTCGGGAGCGGGCGATCGAGCAGCGCCTTCGCTTGCTTCTTCGCCGTCGCGAGCGTCTTCTCCGCGCGATCGTGCGCGGGCGAGGACTTCGGCTCCGGCACGTCGTCGTCGTCGTCGTCGTCCGCGGTGGAGTCGAGCGAGCCCTTGATCTCGGTCGCGAGCGCCTCGTCGACCGACACGCCGAGGAGGAACGCGTCGCTGCGCTTGTAGAAGCCCGGGATGTTCGCTTCCTTCGCGAAGCCGAGCTTCATCCACGTGTTCACCTCGTCGCGCTCGACGAGCGTGTAGACCTTCTCGATCCCCTCGCGCTTCGCGAGCTTGAGGACGAAGAGGCGCTTCGCGTGGCTCGCGCCGGCGCGGAAGTCGATCACACGCATCGTCTTCGTGCGGCGGTTGAGGAGGAGGCAGAGCGAGACGGACTCGTTCTGCACGAACATCTCCTCGATGCCGCTCGCGTTCGCGCGCGGTACCACGCCGCTCGGGCGCAGACGCTTGGCCTCGGGACGCTCGGAAAACGCTCTCATCGACATCGGTACACCCAACCCCCGGCGACTCGACGGGCCGCCGCATTGCAGATTCGGAGGGCCGATTACCACGCCGCCTCGAATCCGGAAATCGTCTTTCCGGTTTGCACGATCAACCTCGCAAATGTGCAAGGTGACGTCCGTGTGACGCCGAAAATCCCTTGCGAAATCGAATGACGCAATGCGCTAAGAGCGCCGCAGTGCGTCGATCTCGGGGCGGGCCACGCCGAGCCGCTCGAGCGCGTCGGCGAGGCGGGTCGACGGGACCGACACGAGCGTCGGCATCCCGCCCGAGAGGCCGAGCAGGTCGAGGAACGAGATCCCGCTGTCGAAGGGGGCCGCGAGCGTGAGGTTGTCGCCGTCGACGAGGAGCGCGACGCGCGCGCGCTCCTGCCCGAGGAGGAGGAGCATCGTCTTGTCGTAGCGCACGCCTTTGCCGGTCACGTCGAGGAAGGCGATCGACGTCGCGGCGGGCACGCGCGGCTTCAGGAGGTCGATCCGGCGATAGCCGCGCGCGAGCTCCGCGGTCGCCTTCTCGAGCGCCTCGAGCTCGCGACCTGCCTTGTCGATCTCGTGCCAGAGCGCGTCGTCGGCGAGGCCGTTCGCGAGGTGGCGCACGATGATGCCGTGCAGCGCCGCGTCGCGCGGTCGTGCGCGGATCGCGCGATCGAAGCGCTTCGCCGTCGCGCTCGGCGTGCCGAGCCGCGTGTCGATCGCGCGCGCGTCGTCGTCCGCGCCCGGGTACGGCTCCACCCCCTCGCGCATCCACTTCGCCGCGCTGCAGAGCCCGTCGAAGTCGGTGTGACAGACGATCGTGTCGACCGCGCCGACGCGCGCGCAGAGCTCGGGCGTAACCATCTCGGGGCACGCGCCGTGCTCGGCCTTCGTCGCGAGCACGAAGCGCGGGTCAAGCTTGTATTGTGCATGCAACGCGTGGTCGTGGTGATCGACCCACGCCGCGAGCCGCGCGCCGAGCCCGTCGATGAACGGCTTCGTGATCTTCTCGAAGCCGCCGCCGGACGCCTCCGACGCGAACGCGACGTCGAGCACGACGACGCGACCGGTGAGCGAGCTCGCCTTCGGTAACTTTCGCGGCGTCGCGAATGCGAGCTCGGCGCGGGCCATTCGTGTGGGACCATCCTAGACGATGACGTTCGATCTCCGCGCCTCTCTCCGCTTCGCGCCGCACGACGGCGGCGTCTCGCTGCTCCCGGTCGTCGCGCAGGACCACCTCACCGGCGAGGTCCGCATGCTGGCGTGGGCGAGCCCGGAGGCGGTGGAGCGGACGCTCGCGACGGGGAAGGCCACGTTCTGGAGCCGCTCGCGGCGGGAGCTCTGGACGAAGGGCGAGACGAGCGGGAACGTCCTCGCGGTCCGGTCGGTGCTCGTCGATTGCGACGAGGACGCGCTCATCTACGTCGTCCGCGCCGCCGGGCCGACCTGCCACACCGGCGCGGCGACCTGTTTCTTTCGGCGGCTCGGCCCGAAAGGCGTGAGCGACGAAGAGGTCTCCGCGACGACGGCGTTGGCCCGCCTCGACGCCGTCCTCGAGGCGCGCCGCGCGGCGACGGCGGCCAAGAGCTACACGAAGAGCCTCTACGACGGCGGGGCGGCGAAGATCGGGGCCAAGCTCCGCGAGGAGGCGGACGAGCTGGCGTCGGCGGTCGAAGCGGAGAGCGACGACCGCGTCGTCTCCGAGGCCGCGGACGTGCTCTTTCATGCGATGGTCGCCCTCCGATCGCGCGGGCTCGGCGTCGAAGCCGTGCTCGCGGAGCTCGAGCGCCGGGCCGGAACGTCGGGCCACGACGAGAAGTCTTCGCGTTTTCTTGGGGACACCCCCCGCCGCCCGTAAGATAATCGCCTCCTCCATGGGACAAAAGGTCCTCGTCTTCGAGAGCGACGCGCAGTTCGCCGGCGAGCTGAGGTCCGAGCTGCAGAAGCTCGGATGCAGCGTCAACGTCGTCGACGACGGGAACTCTGGTCTGCAGCAGGCGTCGTCGTCGCGCCCGGACCTGATCCTGCTGTCGATCGAGCTGCCGCGCATGAACGGCTTCAGCGTGTGCAACAAGCTGAAGAAGGACCCGGCGCTGAAGGACGTCCCGCTCATCATCATGTCGAGCGAGTCGAGCGACGAGACGTTCGAGCAGCATCGCAAGCTGCGGACGCGCGCCGAGGACTACGTCCACAAGCCGATCACGTTCCACGAGCTCCTCTCGCACATCCAGCCGCTCGTCTCGATCGGCGGCGGCGCGGACGCCGGCGGTGTCGTCGTCAGCGAGTCGCACGTATCCGCCCCGCCGCAGTCGCTCGATCTCGAGTCGATCGAGGACGACGAGATCGTCATCGAGGAGATCCAGTCCAAGCCTCCGCCTCCACAGCACCCGGCCACGGTGCCGCCGAGCCAGCCGCCGGAGCGGCCGCCGTCTCAGACGAACGAGGTCCCGCACCTCGGACACCTCGGGAACGGTCAGGTATCGCTCGACGCCGCGCTCACGGAGGAGCCGCCCGTGGTCTCGGAGCCGCCGCCGCGCATCAGCGAGCGCCCCGCCGTGCGCCCGCCCGCCGACAGCGCCGAGCTCGCGCAGCTGAACGCGCGGATCCGCGAGCTCGAGTCGCGCCTCGAGTCGGCGCAGAACGAGACCGAGAGCGCGCGCGCGGAGGCGAAGGCCGCGCGCGACAGCGCGGCGGACGGCGCCGTCGACGCGGAGGAGCTCGCGCGCCTCGCTCGCGAGAACGAGGACCTGAAGGCGCGCATCTCGCAAGCCCCCCCCGCGGGCGGCAAGGCGGGCGGCGTCTCGAGCCGCGAGTTCCTCGATCTGCGCGAGGCCCTCAACAAGAAGGACAAGGAGATCCTCTCCCTCAAGGAGGGGCTCGCGAAGAAGGACAAGGAGATCGTCGACGTCCGCGACAAGTCGCTCGCGCTCGAGCGCGAGAAGGCGGACCTCGACGACAAGGTGCTCGACCTCGAGCGCGAGATCGAAGGCGCGAAGACGAAGATCGACGCGCTCACCGCGGACAAGGAGCAGGCGAAGAAGGCGGGCGAGGACTTCAAGCGCCGCGCCGCGCGCGCGGAGGCCGACACCGAGGCGGCGCGGAACGAGCTCGGCATCCTCAAGGACACGCACGCGTCCGAGACGGCGGGCCTCAAGGAGGCGCACGCCGCCGAGGTCGCGGCGCTCAAGGAGACCCACGCGACCGAGGTCGCGGCGCTCAAGGAGACCCACGCGTCGGAGCTCGCGCAGCGCGACGCGGCGTTCGCGAGCGAGAAGACCTCGCTCGTCGAGGCGCACGAGGCGGCGGTCGCCGAGGCCGCGGCCGCGCACGCGAAGGCGCTCGAGGCCGCGCGCGCCGAGGCGGAGTCCGCGCAGGCGGCGGCGCTCGCGGAGCGCGAGTCGCAGCTTCGCGCGGAGCACGAGGCGGCGATCGAGGAGCAGGCGAAGCGCCTCGGCGAGGAGAAGGCGGCGGCGCTCGCGGAGGCGAAGCGCGTCGCGGACGAGGCGCTCGCGGCTCGCGTCGCGGAGCTCGAGGCCGATCGCGACGCGCGCGTGGCCGAGGTCGAGGCGGACCGCGAGGCGAAGGTCACGGCGGCGGAGCAGGACCGCGCCGCGCGCATCGCCGAGGTGGAGGCCGATCGCGACGCGAAGCTCGCGGCGGCGGAGCAGGAGCAGAAGGCGCGCATCGCGGAGCTCGAGACGGACCGCGACACGAAGCTCGCGGCGGCGCAGGCCGACCGCGACGCGAAGGTGGCCGCGGCCGAAGCCGAGCGCGACGGCCGTCTCGCCGAGCTCGAGGCGAAGGCGAACGCCGAGCTCACCGCGCTCCGCGAGGAGGCGCATCAGGAGATCGCGGCCGTGAAGGAGGCCGCCGCCGCCGCTCAGGCCGCGGCGGAGGAGGAGGCGCAGGCCGCCCTCGCCGCGACGAAGGAGGAGGTCGCGCGCCGCATCGCCGAGATCGGCGCGAGCTCGGAGGCGCACAAGGCCGCCGCCGACGCGCGCATCGCCGAGCTCACGGGTCAGCTCGAGGAGGCGCGCGCGAGCCTCGCGGAGCGGGAAGAGCGTGTCACCGAGCTCGTCGATAAGGTCGGCGCGTTCGAGAGCCAGGTCGCCGGCCTCGAGGACATCAAGGCCCAGCTCGAAGAGTCCCGCGCCACCCTCGACCGCGACCTCACCGCCGAGCGCGAACGCCGCGCCGCCCTCGAAGCCGACCTCACCGCAACAAAGCAATCCCTCGAGGAAACGACCGCCACCCTCGCGACGAAGTCGACCGCCCTCGACCGCGCCACCACGAAGATCGAAGACGACAAGACGTCCCTAGACAAGGCCAAGGACGCCCTCGCCGTCGCCCTCTCCCTCATCGAAGAAGCCGAAAACCGCGCTTAAACGATGGGGCTCTTAACGATGGGGCTCTTAACGATGGGGCTCCGCCCCATACCCCGCCCCAGACACGGCCCTCGCGCTACGCGCTCGGGGCGCTACGCGCCCGCTTGCGCGGCCGCTTCTGGGGCCCCGGTGCTGGCGAGCCAGCGGGCGGGAGCGAAAGAACGGCGGCTGCAGGGCGCTGGCGAGCCAGCAGTAAACCCCGGGGCCCCAATGCCCGAAGAGCGGCGCCCGCGGGCGCCGGTCGATGGGTTGGGGCGGGGTATGGGGCGGAGCCCCATCGTCACTGCGGCCCGGCCTTGCCGCACCGGCTCGGGGCTTCGATGCCGCAGATTTCGTCGTTTCGGCAGATGCCGCACTGGAGGATGCCGCCGCAGCCGTCGGCGACGGGGCCGCAGTTCGCGCCGGCCTGCTGGCAGGTGCGCGCGACGCAGCTCGGAGCGCCGCACTGGTTCGGTACGCCGCCGCCGCCGCAGGTCTGACCGGGCGGGCAGTCGCCGCAGAAGAGGGGCGCGCCGCAGCCGTCGCCGGCGTGGCCGCAGCCGATGTTCTGCTCCTGGCAGGTCTTCGGCGTGCAGTCGTTCTTCCCGCACTTGTTCGGGCCGCTGCCGCCGCAGGTGAGGCCGGCGTCACACGGCGGGCAGGTCACCGACTGGCCGCAGCCGTTCGAGACCATGCCGCACTCCGCGCCCTGCGCCTCGCAGGTCGACGGCGAGCACGCGGGCGTGATGCACCTGGCCGGCGTGCCGACGCAGAGCTGGCCGGTCGGGCACGGGTTGCAGTTGAGCTGCTCGCCGCAGCCGTCGCCGGCGAAGCCGCACTGGATGTCCTGATCCGCGCACGTGAGCTTCTTGCAGGTCGGGGTCGGCGGCGGGACGTCGGGCGTGATGCACGAGGTCAGGTCGAAGAGGAAGAACGCGAGGATCTTCTCCTGGACCGTGAGCGGCGCCGGGTTGTCGCCGCCGCACTCCGCCGGGAAGATCTGGTTCTCGGTGCTCGCGCCGGCCGTGAGCGTGACGTGGAAGTCGCTGAAGAGGACGCGCCCGCACTGGTTGGCCGGCGGAGCGCCGAGCGGGGTGTTGAACGTGTAGTGGAAGACCGGCGTGCCGAACTCGGGGAAGAGCACGTTCTGGGTGAGCCATGCCTGGGCGCCGGCGGAGACGAAGAGGCGCGCGTCGCCGCGGGCCTCTTCGAGCTGCACCGTCGGAGGAGTCACCGTCTTGAGCGCGCCGACGCCGACGCCGGTGGTCGTGTTGAGGGGAACGCCGAGCCAATCGCCGAAGGTCGCGCCCTTCGGGAAGCTCTTGTTGACGAGCGCGTCGACGGTGGCGAACGACTGCGGGTTCGTCGTGTTCCAGGGCGTGGTCGAGTCCCAGGGCGCGCGATCGTACAGGTAGACGTAGTTGAAGTGCGTCGCGTAGACGCGACCTCCGCGGTCGGCGTAGGCGCGGACGCGGTCGTCGGTGCCGTCGTCGCGGTTGTTCTCGCCGCCCGGGCAGCCGAAGATCACGGCGTCGTACTGGTTCAGGTTCGCGGCCGAGCTCGTGAGCGCCTGGTCGGTGCGCGGCGTGTTGATGTCGATGCGCGCGCCGCCCTTCGCCCCGTTGACGATGGTGTTGTCCTGGTAGAGGCGGATGCGTCCGCCCGGGCCGCCGGGCGTCGCGGACGGGTTCGTGAACTCGCTCCGGTCGACGCCGAGCTTGTAGAGGACGCACTCGAGCGCGTCGACGGAGCCGGTCGATACCGCGAGGAGCGGGAGCGTGTCGCGCGGCGAGCCCTCGTTCTGCTTCTTCGGGAAGCGCGTCTGCTCGGGCGTGAGGGCGGTGCTCGTGCAGGAAGTGCGCGCCGGGATCGTGACGACGCGTCGCCAGCGGCCGAGCTGGATGACGAGCGGGAAGTCGATCTCCGGCGGGACGTTGTCGAGGGTGAAGGTGCCGTCCGCCGCCGTCTTCGTCGCGACGAGCGGCGTCCCGAGCGACTGCAGCGTGCACTGCTCGCAGACCGCGTTCGCGACGCCGTCGGTGAACGTGGGGAGACCCCACGGCGAGGTCTTCGAGCCGTTCGGGACGAAGACGATCGCGTCGGGGATCGGGAGCTTCCCGTTCGGCGCGTAGACCGTGCCCGTGAGCTTCGTCCGCTGGCCCGGCGCGCACGTGTCGTTCTTCTGCTGGTCGAGGCAGAAGTTCACGCAGCCGATGTCCGGGCCGCCGTCCACGCCCGTACCGCACTTGTTCGGGCCGCCGCCGCCGCAGATCTGACCCGCGGCCGCGCACGCGTTGGGGCCGCCGCAGTCGAGGAGACCGCCGCATCCGTCGGCGACGTAGCCGCAGTTCGCGCCTTGCGCGGTGCAGGTCGTCTTCGTGCACGTCGGCGCCGCGCAGATGCTCGGCGCGTTGAGGCCGCAGATCTCGCCCGGACCGCAACCCCCACACTCGAGGAGGTCGCCGCAGCCGTTCGCGACGAAGCCGCACTCGCCGGCGGCGCACGTCGTCCGCGGCTGGCAGGGCCCGCCGTCGGCGTAATAGAGCCCGCCGTCGAGGCCGAGGATCCCGCCGCCGCAGCGGCCGGTGCCGCCGCCGCCGCAGATCTGCGGCTCGCTGCAGCTCCCGCACGAGTCGATCTTCCCGCCGCAGCCGTCGCCCGCGGGGCCACACGTGAACTTGAGGTCCTCGCAGCTCTGCGGGATGCACCGCGCGGAGCCGCCGCAGCGGCTCGGGGCGCCGCCGCCGCCGCAGGTCTCCTGGCCTTCCGTGCAGGTTCCACACGATTCGATGATGCCGCCGCAGCCGTCGCCTTGCGGGCCGCAGTTCGCCTCGAGATCGGCGCAGGTCTTCGGGACGCAGATCCCGACGGTGCCGCTGCTCGTGGAGGTCGAGCCGCCCTCGTTGATCGGGATGATCTGCCCGCTCGTCGACGAAGAGGTCGATCCGCCGTCCGGCATGGCGTTGTTGTCGTCGTCTCCACCGCAGTGCATCAGCGATGCAAAGGCGGCGGTCATCGACGCGGCGACGATGATGGCTCGGAACTTCATGAAACGGACCCGTCCCTTCGACCGGTAAGGTGCTGCTACCCGATAACATTGCGCGATCGCGCGGCCAAGAGGGTCACGTTCGGGCGCGGGAGACGAGGTTTTTGGCCTCGGAGCGGGCGCGGGTCAGGACGCGTTCGGCGTCGAGGCGCGTGTGCGTGCGGTCGTTCACGACGAGGTCGCCGTCGGCGATGACGTGGGTGACGTCGCGGGAGGTGCAGCCGTAGACGAGGCGCGACCACGCGTCGCCGCCGGGCTCGACGTGGGGACCGTCGACGCGCACGACGACGACGTCGGCGCGCTTGCCCTCTTCGAGCGAGCCGACCTCCGCGTCGATCCCCAGCGCGCGCGCGCCGTCGATCGTCGCGAGCTCGAAGGCCTCTCGCGCCGGGAGCGTCGTCACGCCGGTGCGGCTCTTCGCGAGGAGCGCCGCGTGCCGGAGCTCGATCCAGGGATCGAGGTTGTTGTTGCACGGCGCGCCATCGCCGCCGAGGGCGACCTTGATCCCGCGCCGCTTCATCTCGTGGACCCGCGCGATCCCCGAGCCGAGCTTCAGGTTCGCGCTCGGGCAGTGCGTGATCCGCGTGTCGTCGGCCGCGACCGCGTCCATCTCCGCGTTCGTGAGCTGGACGCCGTGCGCGAGGACGGTGCGCGCGCCCTTGAAGCCCCATTTCCTGAGCATCGCGATGTCCTCGTCGCCGAGGACCTTCTTCACCGCCTTGCGCTCGGCCGGGTGCTCCGCGACGTGGCTGTGGAGCAGCGCGTCGCTGCCCTTCGCGTAGGCGCGCTCCGCCGTCGCGCGGAACAGCTTCTCGGTGCAGGAGAGGATGAAGCGCGGGGCGTACGCGTAACGGAGACGGCCGTCCGCCTTGCCGCTCCACGCGTCGCGCAGGCGGTCGGCCTCCTTCAAGCTCGCCTTCGTCGTCTCGCGGAGGCCCTTCGGGACGCGGTCGCCGGCGTCCATCATCGTCTTTCCGCCGAACACGCGGATGCCGGACCGCGCGCACGCGTCGAAGACCACGTCGTAGCCGTGGACCGTGCCCATATCGAGGATCGTCGTCGTCCCCGCGAGCATCATCTCGAGGAGCCCGAGCTCCGCGCTCGCCGCGAGCGACGCGTCGTCGTGCGCCGCCTCGAACGGCCAGATCCGCTTCTCGAGCCACTCGAGGAGCGGGAGATCGTCGGCCATCCCGCGGAAGAGGACCTGACAGAGGTGCACGTGCGCCTGGACGAAGCCGGGCACCACCGCGCAGCCGCGCGCGTCGATGACGCGGATCGGCCCTTTTTTCCGGGCCGCCGCGAGCGCGGCGTCGCCGACCGCGCCCAGCGCGGCGATGCGCGAGCCGAGGACGAGGAGGTCGCCGGTGCCGACCGTCCCCGCCGCATCGCAACGAACCAGCGTTCCCCCGCGGATGAGCAGCGCCAAACGTGAGACCTCCTCGCCACTCTACGCGGTGCCTCGGCCGTGCTCTACTTTTCGCGCCTTCGGATGGCCACGCGGATCCTCGTCGTCGACGATAGCCCCACGATCCGGCACATCGTGTCGACGCTCCTCGAGCGCAACGGCTACGAGCCGCAGGTCGCGTCCGACGGCGAGGACGCCTACGAGGCGCTCGCGAGCGGCGAGGTCGAGGCCGACCTCGTCCTCCTCGATTTCGTGATGCCGCGGATGAACGGCTTCCAGTTCTGCCGCGCCCTCCGCGCCAACGAGCGCCTCGCGAAGACCCCCGTCGTCCTCATGAGCGCGAAGGGCGACAAGATCCGCGATCAGTTCGTCGAGCAGACCGGCGCGCTCGACGCGATCACCAAGCCGTTCGACGCGCAGGCCCTCGTCGCGGTGGTGGAGAACGCGCTCCGTAAGCTCGCCAACCAGCGATCGAGCGTCGAGCGCCTCCCCGACTTCGAGGCGGACGACCTCGCGAGCACGGACGAGCGTCCGCTTCGACGCGAGCCGGAGCTGACGACGCGGCGGACGCACGTCGCGCAGGTCATCGCCCAGAAGCTCGCCGCGATCGCCGCGCGCGCGGCGATGGATCGGCCGGAGATCGTCGGTCGGCCCGCCTTCACCGACGCGATCGTGGAGCGCCTCTCGAACGAGGCGATCGTCGAGATGATCGAGACGATCGGCGACCTCGATCGCGACGAGGCGGGCGGCGCGCTCCTCGCGGGCGACCTCGGCATCGTCCCGATCGGCGCGGTGCTGCAGCTCCTCCAGGCCGAGAGCCAGACCGGCGTCCTCGTCTGCAAGCGCGACGCCTTCGAGGTGCGGGCGACCTTCCGCGAGGGCGAGATCGACCTCGTCCAGTCGAGCGGCGCGGGGGACGAGTTCCGGCTCGGCCGCTTCTTCGTCGAGGAGGGCATCCTCGAGCCGCGCGAGATCGAGGAGATGACGGCGCGCACGGTCGTGCCGGCGGAGCCGCTCTTGCCGACGTCGACGGAGGAGGTCGAGGCGCCGCGCTCGACGGTGCAGCCGAAGGAGAGCCAGAAGCCGGTGCCGCTCGGCATGGCGCTGATGAAGGCGGGCAAGGTCGACGCCGAGCAGCTCGAGCGCGCGCTCACGCGGCAGTCGAGCGAGCTGCTCTACGAGGTGCTGCGGTGGTCGTACGGGCGCTTCGAGCTTCGCCGCGAGGCGCCGAGCGAGCTCGCCCAGAACGCGCGCCTCGGCATGCCGGTCGCGTCGGTCGTGATGGAGGGCTTCCGCCGCGTCGACGAGTGGCGCGCGATCGAGCGATCGCTCGGCAGCTTCGACACCGTGCTCCTCCGCGATGACGCCGCGTTCGGGCGGCTCGACAAGGCGTCGCTCCCGCCGCGCGAGCGGCAGGTCCTCGACGCGGTGGACGGCGAGCGCACCGTGCGCGCGATCGCGGCCGCGGGCTTCATGTCGACCTTCGACGTGTGCCGGATCGTGGTGCAGTTCCTCGAGGCGCGCGTCCTTCGGCGGCGCGCGTGAGCCGATGACGGGCGGCGTCGTCTTCCGCGCGGGAGAGAGGCTCGCGTTCCTCCCCGCGACGATCGCGGTGAAGGTCATGCCCGCGCCCGCGATCGCGAAGGTCCCCGGCGGGCCGCCCGAGCTCCGCGGGGTCGCGTTCGTCGACGGCGACATGATCCCGATCGTCGCCGCGAGCGAGCGCGAGGGCGACGCGATGCTCGTCTGCACGGTGATGGGCGAGGCGGTCGGCCTCGTCGGCGTCGAGGTCGTCGCGACGGGGAGGTTCGCCGCGACCGAGGGCGGCGACGTCCGGCACGGCGCGGAGACGGCGCGGACGTTCGACATCGCGAACCTGATCGCGAAGGTGCAACGCGTTCGTTGGGGGGCTACGCTCTCCGAATGACGGGGCCCGACGACAAGTCGCGCGACAAGGCGAAGCGGCGCGTCTTCCGGCTGTTCCGCCGCGCGCCGTCCGAGCGCGGCGCGTCCGAGGTCGGCCTCGAGAGCGCGCTGTGGACCACCCATCAGCGCGCGTCGCAGTCGGTGCGCGAGGCGGGCGAAGGGGCGCAGCGGCTCTCGGCGCACGTCGCGAAGCAGCGATCGATCGTGGACGCGCTGGCGGAGCGCGCGCGCGGCGCGTCGGCGCGCACCGGCGATCTCGCGCAGAGCTTCGCGCGCTTGCAGGAGGGGTTCGCGCGGCTCGAGCTCGTCGCGCTGAACGCGGGGCTCGAGGGCGCGCGCTTCGGCGAGGGGCCGGGGCACGCGCTCGGCCTCGTCGCGGAGGAGGTGCGCGCCCAATCGACGCGCGGCTCGCAGGCGTGCCGCGAGCTCGCCACCGCGCTCGGCGAGATCGGCGGCGAGCTCGGTCACGTGCACACGAACCTCGAGCGCGTGCGCGAGGGATCAGCGGAGGCGGCGCAGGTCGCGGCGCGGCTCGGGAGCGACGCGGCCGACGCGGAGCGCGCGCTCGTCGACATGGGCGATCGGCTGAAGAGCAACACCGGCACCGATCCCGAGACCGCGCGCGCGATCGCGGAGACGCTCGAGCACGCGCGCGCGCTCGTCGCCGCGCTCGGGGTCGTCACCGCGAAGGCGCCGCGCGCGCTCGTCGCGTCTGCGCTCGCGCCCGTCCTCGAGCCGGTCATGCGCTTGCTCGACGGGGACGACGAGGACCGGCGCTGACCGTGTCCGCGCGCGATCCCGAGCTCACGCAGATCCTCGTCCAGGAGCTCGAGCGCCACCTCGTCGCGCTCCGCGGGATGACCGACGGCGACCTCGACGCCGCGCGCCGCACCGTCCACGCGTTGAAGGGATCCGCCGGCCTCGCCGGCGAGCCGGAGCTCGCGAGCACGATGGCGAGCCACGAGCGGCGGCTGCGCGCCGGCGAGTCGGCGGCGCTCGGCGAGGTCATCGCGACGGTGGCGCGCGCGATCGAGCGCATCCGCGCGGGCGAGTCGGGGGCGGCGGCGGAGTGGCCGGAGCCGCCGCCGGAGCTCGCGCCCTCCGCGATCGATCCCGAGATCCGGCCTCGCTACGCGGTGGAGGTGACCGATCGCCTCGCGCGGATCGACGCGGTCCTCACCGGCGAAGGCGCGCACCCCGAGGAGTCGGCGGCGGAGCTCTTCCGCCACGTGCACACGCTGAAGGGCGCCGCGAGCGCGGCGGGCGACGAGCCGATGTCCTGGTTCTGCCACGGCCTCGAAGGGCGGCTCCGCGGCGCCGCGCCGGAGGCCGCGATCGAGGAGGTCGCCGGCTGGCGCGCGGTCCTCGGCGCGCTCGCCGACGATCCCGAGGCCGCGCTCGCGACGCTGCGCGGCGTCCCGCTCCGGCCGCGGCGCGCGACGCAGCGACCGCGCGCGGAGGCGGAGGGCGACGGGACGATCCGCGTCGCGGCGCAGGCGGTCGACTCGCTCCTCGATCACGCCGCCGGCATCGCGGTCGCGCGCGAGCGTGTCGCCGCGCGCTCGTCCGGCGCGATGGACCACGCGCGCACGCTCCGGCGGCTCCGCGGCGATCTCGTGGAGGCGCTGCGGCTCATCGGGCCCCCGCGGCCGTGGGGCGCGCCCGCGGCCGCGCTCCGCCGCGTCGAACGAGCGGCCGACGCGCTCACGCGGATGAGCGACGAGCTCGAGGTCGTCGCGGAGCGTCTCCAGGAGACGGGGCAGGCGCTGCGTGACGACGTGGGCGCGTCGCGGAAGCTCCTCTCGGCGATGAGGCAGACCCCGATCCGCGGCCTCTTCACGCGCGTCGCCGCGGCAGTGAGCGCCGAGGCGCGGCGGACGGGGCGCGTCGTCCTCGTCCGCACGGTGGGCGGCGACGAGCTCGTCGATCGCCGCCTCGTCGAGGCGCTGGCCGAGCCATGCTTGCAGCTTGCACGTAACGCGATCGCGCACGGCATCGAGGAGCCGGCCGCGCGCGCCGCGCTGGGCAAGCCGCCCGCGGCGACGCTCACGCTCTCCGCGACGCGGACCGGCAACCGCCTCGCGATCTCGATCGCCGACGACGGCGCGGGGGTGGACGTGGCCGCGGTGCGCGCGCGCGCGGTCGAGGCCGGCGCGGTCACCGACACGTTCGCCTCGCGGGCGGACGATCAGACGCTCCTCGAGATCCTCTTTCTCCCTGGCTTCTCGACGCGGAGCCAGAGCCCGGACCTCCTCGCGGGGCGCGGCATCGGCCTCGACATCACGCTCGCGAGCGTGGAGCGGCTCGGCGGCGCGATCCGCCTCTCGAGCGAGCGCGGTCACGGCTTCGAGGCGCGGGTCGAGGTCCCGATCGAGAGCGGCCTCGTCACCGTCCTCTGGGTCGTGGTCGCCGACGTCCACCTCGCGCTGCCCGCCGCCAACGCGCGCCGCGTGCGCCCGAACGACGATCCGGCGATCCCGCACCTCGCGGCGTGCCTCGAGGCGGGGGTCCTCACGCGCGCGCCCCTCGCGGTCGATCTCGACGCCGGCGGCGAGCCGTTCGCGATCGGCGTCGACGCGGTGGGGCTCACGGAGGAGGTGCTCGTGCGCCCGCTCTCGCCGCTCCTGTCCGGCGTCGGCCCGTACGCCGGAGCGCTCGTCCGCGGCGACGGCTCCGTCCACCTCGCGCTCGACGTGCACGCCCTCGCCCCTCGCGCGCGCGCCCTGGGTCGCGTTGGGCCACCAAGCGACGCGGTCGGCATCATCGCTGCGCCGGATTGAGCCACAACGATGTGCCATCTGTCGGCCACAGACGAAATTCTCGTCGCCGCGCAGCTCACCGGCGGCCGCTACCTGTTCCTCACCGACGACTCCGGCGTCGGCGGCGCGCACAAAGAGCCGACCACGCCGTGTTACTTCGTGACGAAGCTCGACAGCGCGGCGTCTGCAAGGCGTCGGGCGGCACGGTCAGCATCTACTGATACTGATACGCTCCGGCACGGTGATCCTGCCGATGAGCGAGGCGGACGTCGCGGCGGTCCTCGCGATCGATCCCGACGTCCGCGAAGGTCAGCTCCGCGAAGAGCTGACCCGCGCGTGGGCGCGGCTTCGCGTCGATCGCGCCGGCGGCGACGTCCTCGGCTACGTGCTCTTCTGGCACGTCACCGACGAGATCCACCTCCTCAACGTCGCGGTCGATCCGCGCGCGCGGCGGCAGGGACGCGGCCGCGCGCTGGTCGAGGAGGTCGTCGGCTACGCGCGGGCGAACGCCGCGGCGAAGGTGCTCCTCGAGGTGCGGCGCTCGAACGAGCCCGCGCTCGCGCTCTATCGGAGCCTCGGCTTCGAGGAGATCAACGTGCGGCGGCGCTATTACGACGACGGCGAAGACGCGATCGAGATGATGCTCGCGCTGATACGCTGAGGACGCATGCGCCGCACGGTCCTCGGTCTCGTCGTCTCCGCCGTCGTCCTCGCCGGGAGCACGCTCTCGGCGCAGCCCAAGCCGAGCGGCCCGCTCGCGGAGGGCCTCGCCGCGCTGAACGCGAGCGAATACGCGAAGGCGGAGGCGGAGCTCGCGAAGGTGAAGGGCCAGCCCGAGGCCGCGTTCGGCCTCGCCCGCGCGGCCTTCGAGCAAGGCAAGTTCGACGACGCCGACAAACACGCGACCGCCTCCGGCACCGCGCGCGCGAAGGTCCTCCGCGCGGAGATCCTCCTCGCGCGCGGCAAGCAGAAGGAGGCGGTGGCGCTCCTCGAGACGCTCAAGAACGGCAAGACGGTGGAGGCGCGGCGCGCGAAGCTCCTCCTCGGCGAGACGCTCATCGCGATGGGCAAGCGCGGCGACGCCGACGAGCCGCTCAAGAAGGTGATCGAGGACTACAACGACAACACGATCACGCAGACCGACGCGGAGGGCCTCGCCCAGGTCGGCCGCGCCGCGTTCCTCCTCCGCTCGCCGAAGGACGCGAACACTGCCTTCAAGGAGAGCGAGAAGGCGGACAAGAAGCGCGTCGAGACGCTGCTCTGGGAGGCGGAGCTCTTCCTCGACAAATACGATCCGGGCCACGCCGCGGAGGTGACGAAGGAGGCGCTCGAGATCGCGCCGAAGCGCGCCGACGCGCTCGTGATGATGGCGCGCGTGAAGCTCGATCAGACGATGGACTTCGACGACGCGCACAAGCTCGTCGACGAGGCGCTCGCGGTGAACCCTCGGCACGCCGGCGCCTACGCGGTGAAGGCGGGCCTCTCGCTCCGCGACATGGACATCAAGAGCACCGACGCCGCGATCGCGAAGGGGCTCGCGAGCGATCCCTCCGACCTCGAGCTCCTCAGCCTGAAGGCGGCGTCGCGCTTCCTCGACGACGACAAGAGCGGCTACGAGACCGCGCGGAAGGACGTCTTCGCGCGCAACGGCGAGTTCGCGCGCTTCTACGGCATCGTCGGGGAGTACGCGGAGTGGGAGCACCGCTACGACGACATCATCGTGATGATGAAGGAGGCGACGAAGATCGATCCCGACGACGGCAAGGCGTGGGCGGAGCTCGGGCTCACCCAGATGCGCTCCGGCGACGAGACGGGAGGCCTTCAGGCGATCCAGAAGGCGTGGTCGAAGGACCGCTTCAACGTCCGCGTCTTCAACACGCTGAACATGTACGAAAAGCAGATCCCGACCGAGTACGACCTCGTCGACGACGGCGTCTTCAAGGTCCGCTACCACAAGGAGGAGCGGCCGATCCTCGAGCGCTACGTCCCGCGCATGCTCGGCGAGGCGTGGGCGTCGATGAAGTCGCGCTACGGCTTCGTCCCGAAGGTGCCGGTGCAGGTCGAGATGTACGCGAACCGCGAGCAGTTCAGCGTGCGCACGAGCGGGCTCCCGAACATCGGCATCCAGGGCGTCTGCTTCGGCGGCATGATCGCCGCGATCTCGCCGAAGGCGGAGCCGTTCAACTGGGGCAACGTCGTCTGGCACGAGCTCGGTCACGTCTTCGCGATCCAGCTCTCGAAGAACCACGTCCCGCGCTGGTTCACGGAGGGCCTCTCCGAGTACGAGACGATCGCGCGGCGGCCGGAGTGGGCGCGCGAGCTCGATCCCGAGCTCTACCAGGCGATCACGCAGAACAAGCTCCCCGGCGCGGTCGACATGAACCGCGCCTTCACCCACGCGAACGACGCGAGCGACGTCACGACCGCGTATTACGCCGCGAGCCAGATGCTCATCTGGACGGTCGAGCGCTTCGGGATGAAGGGCGTGGCGAAGGCGCTCGAGCTGTGGGGGCAGGGCAAGAAGACGCCGGACGTCTTGCAGGGCGCGTTCGGCGTGAGCCCGGCCGACTACGACAAGGGCTACCGCGCGTGGCAGCTCGCGCGCCTCTCGCGCTACAAGGACCAGTACATCTTCGCGCGGAGGCCGCAGGACGTCGACGACGCGAAGCGCGCGTTGAAGAACACGCCGAACGACGCATCCGCGCACGTCGACCTCGCGCTCGCCCTCCTCCGCGCGCGCAAGGCCGACGACGCGAAGAAGGAACTCGACGCGGCGCTCGCGATCGATCCGAAGAACGCCGACGCGCACTTCGTCTCCGCGCGGCTCGCGCTCGGCAAGAAGGACGCGGCGACGGCGCAGAAGCACCTCGACACGATGCGGAGCCAGGGCCACGACGGCTACGTCGTGCACATGCTCCTCGCCGACATCGCGGAGTCGAAGGAGGACAAAACGCAGATGCGCTTCCACCTCGAGGCCGCGCACCGCCTCGATCCGTCGCAGTCGGAGCCGCTCAAGGGCCTCTACGACCTCGCGCACGAGGCGAAGAACGCCGGCGACGAGCTCGCGCTCCTCCGCGAGCTCGCGCAGCTCGAGCAGCACGACAAGAAGGTGTGGCGCCTGCTCCTCGAGAAGCTCGTCGCCGCGAAGCAGTGGGACGAGGCGCGCCGCGTCGGCGACAGCGCGGTGTTCGTCGACGTCACCGGCGGCCCCACCCACGTGCTCTACGCGCGCGCGCTCGCGGCGCAGAACGCCCACGGCGCGGCGATCTACGAGCTCGAGACCGCGCTCCTCGCGAAGGCGAAGGACAAGGCGGAGGAGGCGACGACGCACGCGCTCCTCGCCGCGTCGCTCGCCGCGACGGGCAAGAAGCCGGAGGCGATCAAACATCGCGACGAGGCGCTGAAGCTCGATCCGGCGAACGAGGAAGCGAAGGCGCTGAAGCTCTGACGCCGCGGCGCCGCTCCGTACGCTCCCCGCAAGGAAACCTCCCATGGCGGAGGCGCGGCGTCGCGACGTACCTTCACGCCCGCGGATGGCGTCGTCGACGTTCGATCTGGTCCGTGCGCTCGAGGCGGTGTACGCGCTCGATCGGCCCGAAGGTCCGTGGCTGCGGGGCGTGGTCGACGCGCTCCGCCCCGGCCTCGAGGACGGGCTCGGGATGGCGGCGTACATCTACGACGCCTCGGTGCGGCCGCTCGCGATCCGCGAGCCGATCCTCGACTGCCCGCTCGACGGCGCCGGCCTCTCCGCCGTCGTCGGTCGCTCCGACGAGTCGTACGTGCGCGGAGCGTGGCTCGCGAAGGTCGCGGCGACGGCGAGCGAGACGCCGGGCTTCGCGGAGCATCCGGGCGTGCGCGAGATCTTCCATCCCGTCGGCATCCACGACGTCCTCGTCGTCAACGCCCTCGATCCGCTCGGCGTGGGCTGCCTCATCGGCGCGCCGCTGCGCCGGCTCCGCCGCCTCCGCGACGCCGAGCGCGAACGCTGGGAGCGGGTCGGCGCGCACGTGCAGGCCGCGCTGCGCCTGAGGCTCCGGCTCAAGGCGAGCGCGGGGCCGGCGGAGGAGGGCGCCTCGGGCGGCGTCGAGGCCGTCCTCGCGCGCGGCGGGAAGGTCGAGCACCTCGAGCCGCCAGCGGAGCGTGCGGGCGCCGCGCTCCGCGACGCGGTCCTCGCGATGGACCGCGCGCGCCGCTTCCGGCGCAAACCCGATCGCGCCCTCGCTTCGTGGCGCGCGCTCGTCCGCGCGCGCTGGACGCTCGTGCACGACTTCGAAGCCGGCGGCGATCGCTACATCGTCGCGCGCGCGAACGCGGCGAGCGCGACCGGCCCGCAGGTGCTGAGCGCGCGCGAGCGTCAGGTCGTCGGCTGCCTCGCGCTCGGCCACAGCCCGAAGGTCATCGCCTACGAGCTCGGCCTCTCGCACTCGACCGTCCGCGTCCTCCTCGCCCGCGCCACCGCGAAGCTGGGCGCCCGCGACCGCGCCGACCTGATCGAGAAGTTCCGCGCAGGCTGAGGCTTTCTTGTTCGAGAGGGCTCTGCCCTCTCGAGCTCTCCCGCCGGGGCCTCTCGCGCGAAGACGCGCTCGCCGCCCCGGGCCCCCGAGAGGGCAATACCCGAGAACTACGGGTTGAACACTTCGTCGGGCGGCTTCGGCTGTGCGGGGGGCTTTGCCGGGGGCGGATCCGTCTTCGCCGGCGTCGCCGGCTTCGGCTTCGCCGCGGCGTCGGGCTTCTTCGCGGCGGTCGGCTCCGGCTTCTTCTTGTCGTCGTCCTTCTTCGTGGCGGTCTTCTCGTCTTCGGAGCGGCCCGTCCAGGCGGCGGTGAGCTTCGTCGAGAGCTCCTCCGCTTCCTTCGCGCCGCGGCGCGCGTCCGTGATCAGCTTGTCGAGCACGTCGACGCAGGCGCCGAGCTCGCGCTTGATGTCGTCCTTCTTCGCGACCGCCTTCTCGTCAGCGCGCTGCGCGCCCATGTTCTCCTTGTCCGTCGCGGCTTGCTTGCGGAGCTGCTCGCCCTGCTCCTTCAGCTCCTCGAGCCGCTTCAGCTCGGCGGTGAGCTTGCGCGCCCGCTCCGCCTCGCCCGCGCTCGTCTGCTCGACCGGACCCCCGAGCGCGACGCCGCCGCTCTTGCTCTCGCGCGTGGCGGTTAGGATCGTCGCGTTCGAGGCGCCGGGGCGGAGGTTGAGCGCCATGACGATGGGCTTCCGCGACTCCTTCGCCTGATCGGCCCAGCCCGCGGCCGCGACCTGCTCGCGGTGCACGGTGTCGAAGTACGGATCGTACCGCGTGTCGCCCGATTGATAGAGCTGGCCTTGCGACGTCTTCGTCTCGCCGAAGAAGAGCGAGCAGCCTGCGATCGGGAGCGCGAGGGCGGCGGAGAGGAGGAGCGCGAGAGGTGTCTTCATCATGGCTGGCGCGGACAGGTGATCGGCGTGACGTGGACCTCGAAGCTGTTCCTCCCCTTCGCGGAGAGGAACGCGACGACGCCGCGCCCGTCGGCGTTGAGCGCGATCGCCGGCTGGCCGGCGTTGTCGTTCGCGCCGGAGATCGTGAGCGGCGCGCCGGACGGTGAGCCGTCGGCCCCGAAGGTGAGGGCGCGCACTTGATGGCTCGTCGCGGAGCCCTCCGTCCACGCGAGGAGGAAGCGGCCGCCGCCGAGCGACGCGACGCTCGGGGACATCGCGTTGTCGCCCTGGCCGCCGTCGGGCACCGTGAACGGCGTCGCTTCGTCGGCGGCGCCGTGCGGCTTCACGCTCGTCCAGCGGATCGACCATTGTTCGCCGGTGCTCGCGCGATCGGCCCACGCGACGACGACGCGATCGCCCGTCGACGTGAGCGACGGTGAGCCGAGGGTCCCCCTCTCCTGACCGAGCCCCTCGATCTTGGAGAGATCGCCGTCCGGCTCGAGCACCCCTTCGCCGCGCGCGACGCCGACGCGGATGTTGCTCCCGTGCCGGAACGTCAGCGCGACGCCGCGGCGATCGGCGAGCGGGATCGCGCGGAGCGCCTCGGGCGTCGCCTCGCCGTCGAGGGCGAAGAGCCTCGCCGAGCTGTCCTTGCCGCGCGGCGCCCAGACGACCTGACCATCGGCGATGCCGACGTCGACCGGCGGGCTCGTCGCCACGCTCCGGCGCATCGCGAGGCGGTCACCTTTGCGATCGACGTCGGCGAACGCCGCGAGCTTCGTGCCGTTGAGGAACGGCGTGACGCGACGCACGTCGCCGCCCGGCGGCTTCGTGCGGACGGTCGACATCGGCGCGAGCGACGCCGCGTCGAGCATCGTCGCGACCGCGTCGTGGCTCGACGCCGCGAACCCGATCCCGAGCGCGCTGCCGAGCGCCTGTCCCTCGATCGCGGCGCCGCTCACCGCGCGCGGCGCGATCAGCTTCGGATCGCCGGCGACGGTGCAGTCGCCGAGCACGGGCGACGAGGGGGGTGGGGCAGGCGGCGGCGGCGCGCTCACCGTCGTCGTCACGACCGGCGACGACGAGACCTCGGGCGGCGGGGCCGCCGACGCACGAGCGGACGCCGACGCGCTCGGCGTCGTCTTCGCCGAGGCGGAGCCGCCGCTCGCGAGGCCGATGATCGTGCCGAACAGGCCGAGCACGACGAGGAGCGAGAGCACGCCCGCGCCGATGAGGAGCGGTTTGTTCTTCGGCGCCTCGCCCGCGCGGAGCGCCTTGATGTCCGCGACGAGCCGATCGACGACGTTCGGCGGAGGATCGTGGAGGAAGAGCGGTCCGTCGAGCGGGGGGCTCGCTCGGCGCTCCGTCGGCGCGTTGCGGCGCCCGAACGGCAGCCTCGCGCTCGACGGCGGCGCGCCCGGCGGCGCGGCGAGGTGCGAGAGATCGGGCGACGAGCCCGACTCGAGGAGCGAGCCGCTCAGCTCCTCGATCCCGGAGTGCGGCGCAGGGAAGGCCGGCGCCGGCATTCCGATCGTCGTCGGGATGCTCTGCACCGGCGGCGCCGGCGCGGGCATCGGAGCCATCGGCGCCGGCGCGGCCGCGAACGCGGGCGAGCCGCCGATCTGCGTCGGGATGTTCTGCGACGACGGCGGATGGATCGACGGCATCTTCGCCGGCACCGGCACGTAGCGCGGCGGCGGCGGGGGCTCCGGCTCGGGCGACGCGGGCGCGACGCTCGCCGGCACCGGCGCCATCGACTCGGAGCGCTTCTCGTAGTCCTGCTGCACCGCGACCATCGCGAGCGGCGGCGGCGGGATGTTGAGGACGACGCCGTGCGCGCCGCCGAGCGACGCCGACGTGAGCTCCGGCACCTCGTGCGCCGACTGCCAGCTCGCCCACCCCGGCTTCCAGACCGGCGTGTTCGGCGCGATGTGCCCGCCCGCGAGCGCGGCGCGGAGCTCGTCCAGCCGCACTCGGCGCTGCTGACCATCGGGGTCCGCCCACCGCCAGACGTCGTTGCTCATAGCGCCCGTCTCGGATCATAACGCGAGTCCATCACGGCATGCGAGAACGAGGGAGAACACGCGCCGCGCGCCCACTTCATGAAGTGACCGCGCGCACGCGGTCAACGTCGACCCGGTGGTACGTACGTCGTCCACGAGGAGAACCGCGCGGTCGCGCACGTCTTTCGGCGATCGCGCGCGGAACGCGCCGGCGAGGTTGGTGAGGCGCGCCGCCCGATCGAGCGACGACTGCATCGGTGTATCACGCACACGTTCGAGCGACCGCGCCGCGAGAGGCCGTCCGATCGCGCCCGCGATCGGTCGAGCGAGGAGCGCGGCCTGGTTGTACCCGCGCTCGAGCAACCGCTGCCGGTGGATCGGCACCGGCACCACCACGTCGACGGGGAGCGCGCGCGCGAGCGGGATCATCACGCGCGCGAGCCGCGGGGCGAGATCGGCGCGGCCTTGGAACTTCATCCGCACGATCGCCTCCGCCACCGCGCCGCCGTACGCGAGCGGGCCGTCACGCGACGTGGCGGGCAGGGCGGAGACCGCGCAGGCCGGGCAGAAGAGGACCGCCGCCCCGACCGGCGCGTCGCACGCCGCGCATCCGCTCGGCGCGACCACCTCTGCCAACATGCCGACGAGCGCGCGGAGCGAGAGCACCGCCCGCGCATCGACCGGCTGCTCAGACGGTTGCGTGCTCTTCGACCGTGCGCGCGAACAAGAGGTGGTCCTCCCAGCGGCCCGCGATCTGCAAGTAACGCTCGGCGTACCCCTCCCGCCGGAAGCCGAGCTTCTCGATGACGCGGAGGCTCGCCGCGTTGCGCGGCATGATCGCCGCTTGCACGCGGTGGAGCGCCGCGGCGCCGAAGGCGAAGTCGAGCACGGCGCGGATCCCCTCGGTGCAGAGGCCGCCGCCCTGGTTGTCGACGTCCATCCAGTAGCCGAGGTACGCGCCGTGCATCGCCCCGCGCATGACGCCGCTCAGCGCGATCTTGCCGACGAAGCGCGACGGATCCTCGCGCCGCGCGAGCATGAACGCGAACGAGCGTCCCGTCTTCCACTCGCGCCGCTGGCGGAGCACCGTGTTCGAGACCTCCGTGATCGAGGTGGGGTCCTCGCCCGGTCGCGGCGCGGGGTTCCACGGCTTCAAGTGCGCCTGGTTGTAGCGGAGCACGCGCCGGAGCTCGCCGACGTCGCCGGTGCGCGGCGGCCGCAAGATCAGCCGCTCGGTGAGGAGCCGGATCGAGAGCGGCGGGATCACGGCGCCAGCCTACCATCCGGTCAGCGGCCCCAGTGTTTTCCCTTCGGCGGCGGGCGCGCGTGGTCGCGCATGCGGGCGCGCTTCCGCTCTTCTTCCTCCCAGCGCCGCGTCTCGGTCGCGATCTTCTCCTCGAGCCACTCGTCCGCGTCTTCGCCGTGCGACTCGGCCTCGTCGATCGCGATGCGCTGGGCCTGCTCCTCGGTCACCGCCCGCGCGCGATCGAGGTCGGTGCGGATGCGGAGGCGCGGCGGAGGCGCGGTGCGGCCCGAGACGCGCGCGGAGGTGCGGCCGATCGCGGCGCCGGCGCGCTTCGCCGACGCGATCGCGCGACGGGCGGCGGCGCGGAGCGGCTCGCCGAAGAGGAGCGAGAGCACGGTGAGGACGAGCGGCACGAGGACGCCGACGAACATCCACACCGCCGTGAGCGCCACGAACAGGCCGAGGCGCGCGACGATGCGCGGGAACAGCGGGAGCGGCTCTCGCGGCGGACCAGGTCGCTCCGACGCGGCGCTCTTCTTCGCGAGCCGCTCGAGCTTCGCCTCGCGCCGGCGCCGCTCGCGGTTCTTCCGGCTCGGCCGCGCGCGCTTCTTCTTCCGCGGCTTCTCTTCGTCGAAGAGCGCGAGCGCCTCCGCGACCGAGCTCGCGCGGCGATCGGGATCGGGCTCGAGCATCGCCTCGAGCGCGGCGACGAGGCCGGCCGGCGTATGGGGCGGCACCGACTTCGCGACGACGATCGCGAGGCCCTCGTGCGGCAGCTCCTCCGGCTCGCAGCCGGTCAGCATCGAGAGCGCGGTCGCGCCGAGGCCGTAGACGTCCGACTTCGGCGACGCGCGGCCCTGGAACTGCTCCGGCGCCATGTACCCGAACGTCCCCACCACCGTGCTCCCGCCCTCCGGCTTGAGCCGATCGCGCACCGCGCCGAAATCGACGATCGCGAACGAGCCGTCCGATCGGCGGATGACGTTCCCCGGCTTGATGTCGCGATGGACGATCGCGGGGGCGCGCGCGTGGAGGTAGCCGAGCGCGTCCGCGGCGTCCTCGAGCAAGCGGCGGACGTCGCCGGGGCCGAGCGTGCGCCCGGCCTTGCGGAGCGAGGCGAGGCTCTCGCCCTCGATCTTCTCCATCACGAGGTAGAGCGTGCCGTCCTCTTCGAAGTGCTCGACGTAGTGCGGGAGCTTCTCGTGATCGAGCGACGCGAGCGTGCGCGCCTCGCGCTCGGCGAGCTCGACGTCCTTCCAGGCCTTGGCCTTGCCGAGGCGGAAGGCCTTGATCGCGACGACGCGCTCGCCGGCGCTCGGCTTCGCCGGCTTCTCGCCCGCCCTCTCGACGTAGCGCCTCCACTGATCGGTGAGCGTACCGGTGCGGCCTCGCGCGGCGCCGCGGTCGATCGCCTCCCACGTCTCGCCTTGCGAGCCTTCGCCGAGGCGGCGCACGAGCGTGTAGCGGCCGTCGCGGAGATCGGTCATGGCGCGTCGATCGGTGCGAGGTCGAACGTCGCGAGCACGGCCTTCGCCGCGTCGCCGAGGAGATCGCGCTGGAGCCGTGTCTCGTCGCCGAAGAACGCGCGCGCGAGGTCGCGATCGAGCCGATCGGCGGCGACGAGCGCGATCGCGCGCTCCGCGTCGTCGATGCCCTCCGCGTAGAGGACGCGATCGGCGCCGAGCCGGCGCGTGAAGTACTGCATCCCGAGCGAGCGCACGCGCGCCTGGTGATCGCCCGTCACCGCGACGCGGAGGAGGCGCCGCTCGTCTCGCGACAGGAGCGCGCAGACCTCCTCCGTGCGCGCGTGCAGCGCGGCGAGCTGCAGCTTCGTCGCGAGCGCGATCGCGCGCTCGAGCGGCGCGCCGAGGGCGGCGGCGAAGTCCGGGCTCGGCGCGTCGATCGCCGCGATCGTCGCGTCGAGGAGCGGGCGGAGCGCGCCGAGGTCGGGCGAGAGGTCCGCTCCGGCCGCGACCGCCGCCTCGCGGAGCGAGGCGATGCGATCGGGCTCGGGCCGGCGGCGGAGGAGCCAGAGCGCGACCGGGACGTGGGCGATGCCCTTCGCGAGGTGGAACGCGCGCGGCGTGAACGGGAAGCGCGTCCGCTCCTCGTCGCGGGCGAGGACGAGGTCGTCGGCGAGCGCGACGAGGATCGGACCGCGGCCCTCCGCGTCGTCGCGACGCGCGTCGAACGCGGCGTGGAACGCGTCGTTTCCGGCGTCGATCGCGCGCTCGTCCATCGCGTCGAGCTTATCGCGTCGCCCTACAGCGCGCCGACCGGATCGACGTCGATGCCCGCGCGCACGCTGCGCGGCAGCGTCTGGATCGCGGCGTGGACCGCGAGCGCGCCCTTGCGGAGGTGCTCGCGCGACGCGCTCCGCAACGTGACGCGGAAGCGGAAGCGGTTCTTGACCTTCGCGATCGGCGCGACCGCCGGCCCGAGCACCATGACCTCGTTCTCCGCGACCACGCTGCGCGCCGCGCGCGCGAGGACGGCGCCCGCGCGCTGCGCCTCGGCTTCGTCGAGGGAGTCGATGCGGACGAGGACCATGCGCGAGAACGGCGGGTAGTCGAGCTCGCGCCGGTTCTTCAGCTCCTCCTCGAAGAACCTGCCGACGTCGTGCTGCACGGCGTGGCGGATGGCGTGGTGCTCCGGATCGTAGGTCTGGATCAGCACGCGGCCCGGCGAGTCGCCGCGGCCGGCGCGGCCCGCGACCTGGACGAAGAGCTGGAACGAGCGCTCCGGCGCGCGAAAATCGGGGATCGAGAGGGCGGCGTCGGCGTTGATGACGCCGACGAGCGTGACGTGGGGGAGGTCGTGGCCCTTCGTCACCATCTGCGTGCCGACGAGGATGTCGACCTCGCGGCTCCGCACGCGCGCGAGGATCTTCTCGACGTCCTTGCCGCTCGCGACGTCGCGGTCGAGCCGCGCGACGCGCGCCTCCGGGAACGCCTGCGCGAGCGTCTCCTCGAGCTTCTCCGTGCCGAGGCCCTCGAGCGCGATCCGATCGGAGCCGCACTTCTTGCAGCGCTCCGGCATCGTCGCGGCGTGGTCGCACCAGTGACAGCGCATCCCGCCGCGGCGGTGGAAGGTGAGGGCGACGGTGCAGTGCGGGCACGACGCGAGCTCGCCGCAGGACTCGCAGCGCACGCTCGGCGCGAAGCCGCGGCGGTTCAAGAAGAGGATCGTCTGCTCCTTCGCCGCGAGCGTCTGCTCGATCGCGCGGTGGAGGACGATCGAGATGCGACGATCGCCGGTCGGGCCCGCGCCGATGCGGCGCAGGTCGACGACCTCGACGCTCGGCATCTCTTGCGCGCGGGCGCGATCGGGGAGGACGATCTTCTTCGCCTTCCCCGTCCGCGCGAGGTGCTCCGTCTCGAGCGACGGCGTCGCGCTGCCGAGGACGCACGCCGCGTTCGCCTGATGCGCGCGCAGGATCGCCATGTCGCGCGCGTTGTAGCGGACGCCCTCCTCTTGCTTGAACGACGGATCGTGCTCCTCGTCGACGATGACGAGCCCGAGGTCGGCGACCGGCGCGAAGAGCGCGCTCCGGGCGCCGATCGCGACGTCGACGTCGCCGCGGCGGAGGCGGTTCCACATGTCGAAGCGCTCGCGCTGCGTGAGCGCGGAGTGCAGCACCGCGACGTCGTCGCCGAAGCGGGCGCGGAACCGCCCGACGAGCTGCGGCGTGAGCGCGATCTCGGGGACGAGCATGATCGAGCAGCGCCGCTGCTCCTTCGCGCGCGCGATCGCGTGGAGGTAGACCTCGGTCTTGCCCGAGCCGGTGACCCCGTGGAGGAGGAAGGTGACCGGCGCGCGGGCGTCGATCGCGCCGTTGATCGCGTCGACCGCCTCGCGTTGCGGTCCGGTCAGCACCGGCGCGCTGTCGCGCTCGAGCGAGTCGCTGAAGAACGGATCGCGGAGCGGCTCTCGCTCCTCGATCCGGACGACCCCGGCCGCGACGAGCTTCTCGAGCGCCTTCTTCGCGCCGATGCGCGAGACCGGGAGCGCGCCGTGCGCCCGGATCTGGGCGAGGAGGAGCGCCCGGTGCTCCGGGCGCGTTCGGTCCGGCGCGGGCTCTTCGTTCAGCTCGCGCTCCGTCGCGTCGGTCGCGACCGCCCACGGGACCTTGCGCGTCGAGACGCCCTTCGCGGTCGAGAAGAGCGTGGGCTCCTCGATCGCGGCGCTCGCCTCCTTGTCCATCGGCGGCAGCGCGAGCCGCACGACCTCGCCGATCGGCGCGAGGTAGTAGTGGGAGAGCCGCACGAGGAACCGCACGAGGTCGTCGGGGAGGGAGACGCTGTCGAGCACGTCGAGGAGCGGCTTGCATTTCTCGGGCGGCTCGCCGCTCCGGCGCTCGACGACGACGCCGACGACGCGGCGGCCGCCGAGCGTGCAGAGTACACGCGTTCCGACGACGACCCGCGAGGCGAGCTTCTCCGGCACGAGGTAGGTCAGAGCCCGCGGCAGCGGCGCCGGTACGGCGACATCGGCGAGCTCGCGCATCAGCGAGTCAGATACCACCAGGCCGCGACCGCCGCCGCGATGGAGAAGAAGAAGAAGAACGTGACGACGCCCCGCTTGCGCGCCCAAGCGAGCAGCTCCGCGTCGCTGAGCTCTTTCTTTTCGTCACCTTCGGGCGGCGACATCGGCGGGCGGGAGGAACGGCGAGCTCTCTTCGTCGAGGACGAGCTCGAGCGGGACCTTGGGCGCGGCCGGGATCGACACGCGCGCGGTCGACGTCCCTGCTTTCACGACGCCCGAGCGGAGCGCGGGAGGCGTGGTGCTGGGCGGGAGGCGGCGCTCGCTCGCGCGGCGCTGCTCGACGATTTGCGTGCCCAGCGTCTGCGCGATCCAATCGCCGAGGTGGAGGCGGCGCGCGAGGAGGCCGGTGCGGACGAGGTACTCCTCGAGCTCGAGCTGGAAGATCGCGGCCGACGAGTACCGCTCCGCGCGATCGACCTTCAGCGCGCGGCTCACGATGCGGGAGAGGAGATCGTGCTGGGGGAAGCCACGCTCCGGCAGCGGCGGGATCTCCGCCATGCGCGCCTGCTCGATCAGCGGGATCGGTCCGCGCGGGCGATAGAGGCGCTGGCCGGCGAGGAGCTCCCAGAGGACGACGCCGGCGGCGAACACGTCGGAGCGCGCGTCGACGACGTGGCCGCGCGCGTGCTCCGGGCTCATGTAGCCGGCCTTGCCCTTCAGCGCGTCGGCCGCGTCCTCCGCGACGAGGTCGTTGGCGTGCGCGATGCCGAAGTCGCAGAGCTTCACGTCGCCGTCGAACGATACGAGGACGTTCGAGGGGGAGACGTCGCGATGGACGATGCCGAGCGGGACGCCGGCGTCGGTCGTGCGGCGATGGGCGTAGTCGAGGCCCGCGAGCACGTCGCACGCGATGCCGACGGCGTGCTCCGGCGGGAGCCCTTCGCCGCGCTCGCTGCAATGGCGGAGGAGCGCGGTGAGGTCGACGCCCTCCACGTACTCCATCGCGATGAAGAGGCGGCCGTCCGCGCGACCGAGGTCGATGACCTGCGCGATGTGGCGGTGGCCGAGGCGCGCGGCGAGCTTCGCCTCGTGGATGAGCATCTCGGCGAAGCGCTTGTCGCTCGCGAACGCGGGGAGGATGACCTTCACGACGACGAGCCGCGTCGCGCCGAGCTCCGTCTCCTGTCGCGCGAGGAACAGCTCGGCCATTCCACCGCGGCCGATCTTCTCGAAGAGCGTGTAGCTCCCGAGCTTCGGCATCTCATCGGGCACGAGGGCGAGGCAGGTCATCGCGAAGCGGAGAGGTTCGACTAGCAGCTTTTCCAAGGAGCGCGAGGAACGGCCAACTTCCTTGTTGCTTCGACCCCACACCCTATGGAGTCGAAGCAGCATTCGGAGGGGCAGAGCTGAGTAATTCTGAGTACTTGTGCGCTGGCCCAAGCGCTGCATTAGCCCGAATCATCATGAACCTCCTCTCGAACCGCTTCGCCGCTTTCCTCCCCGCCCTCGGCCTCCTCGCCGCCCTCCAGGCCTGCGCGCCGCAGGACGAGGACGACGGCGAGGAGCAGGGCACGACCGAGAGCGAGCTCTCGCGCGGCCGCCCGGGCGCATCTTCGAGCGGCTCGGTCGGCAGCACGTCGTCGACGAGCAGCGGCGGAACGAGCGGCAGCACGTCGTCGACGTCGGGTTGGTCGTCGACGAGCAGCGGTGGGACGAGCGGCGGCTCGTCGGGTTGGTCGTCGACGAGCAGCGGTGGGACGAGCGGCGGGTCGTCGGGGTGGTCGTCGACGAGCAGTGGTGGGTCGAGCGGCGGCGGGTCGTCGGGGTGGTCGTCGACGAGCAGTGGTGGGTCGAGCAGCGGCGGGTCGTCGGGGTGGTCGTCGAGCAGCGGCGGGACGAGCGGTGGCTCTTCGAGCGGGTCGTGGGGCTCGACCTCGTCGTCCTCCGGTTATTGATCATGTGCCACTGGCGCTTCGCCGCCATGGCATTCCGGTCAGACCAGGAGCGCCGGCGATCCAGCCGAAACGTACGTAGATCCCGCTGCTCGTCGGGTCGAACCCGCTGGCACGCGTAGTGAAGAACGGACCTTCATCATGACCTCCTGGCTCCGCTCGGGTCGCTACCTCCTCGTCGTCCTCGCCCTCCTCGGTCTCTCGCTCGCTCTCGCCGTCGGCTGCGCGCAGATCGCCACGGACGATCCGGGCGAGAGCGCGAGCGAGGTGAACCGCGGCCGCCCCGATCTGGATGACGAAGAATACGACGGATATGGCGGTTATGGCGGATACGGCGGCGGCTGGTACGGCGGATACGGTGGTGGCGGCGGCGGCGGATACGGCGGCGGCTGGTACGGAGCGAACGAGTAGATCGTGCGACGAGGGCCAAGAGCCCCGAGCCTCTTCACCGTCGTCGCGGCCGCGACCGCCGCGCCGCTCCTCTTCGTCCGCTATTTGCCGTTCACGGATCTCCCCGAGCACGTCGCGGCGATCGCGACGATGGCGCGGCTCCTCCCCGGCGGCGGCGGCGCGCCCGAGTACACCGTCGCGTTCGGCTCGAGCCAGTACCTCCTCTATCACTTCGCCGGCGCCTTGCTCGCGCGCCTGCTCGGCGACGCCGTCCTCGCGAACCGCGTCCTGCTCGCCGCGATCGCGATCGCATGGCCGTTCGCGCTGCGCGCGCTCCTCCGCGCGGTAGGCCGCGACGAGCGCGTCGCGATCCTCGCCCCCGCGACCTTCTGGAACCGCGCCCTCGTCATCGGCTTCCTCCCCTTCGTCGCATCCGTACCCCTCGCCCTCTTCGCGCTCGCCACCTTCGTACGCACCCTCGACGCCCCGACCCGTCGCCCCCAGCTCCCCGCTCCGACGCAGCCCGGTCGTGCCCACACCGGCGGCCCTGCGCAGCGCGGTCAGGCCGACGCCGGCGGCCCTGCGCAGCGGCGCCGTCAGGTCCTCGCTGGCGTCCTCGCGATTTGTGTATTTTACACGCATGTCAGCTCCTTCGTCGTCTTTGCCGCGACCGCGCTCGTCCTCGCGCTCTTGCGGCGTCGCGTCTTTGCGCTCGTTCCACTCGTCCCGAGTGTGCTCGCGGCGTTCGTGTGGGGGCTGGGCGGCAGCCTCGGCGCGCGCGTGGAGGCGGGACGACTGCCCGGGCACGGCGCGCTCGACGCGGTACCGCTCTGGGCCTTCGACGTGTGGCGCTCGCACCTCGACGAGGTCTGGGCCGCGCTCTGGTGGATCACGTTCGGCCTCTTCGCGATCGCGGGCTTGAAGCGGCGGCCCGACCTGCGCGGGACGGCCCTCGCGCTCGCGCCGCTGTTCTGCGCGCTCGCGGTCTACCTGCTGACGCCGTTCCACGTCGGGCCCGCGGGCTACCTCGACGTGCGGCTCGCGCCGATGCTCGCGCTCCTCCTCCTCCCCGCGCTCGCGCTCGACGAGCGTGCGCCGCGCTGGCAGACGCAGGGCCCGATCGCGCTCGCCGCCGTCGCCGCGCTCGGCACCGCCGTCACCGCGCTCCACGAGATGCGCCGCGTCGAGCACGAGGTGCTCGGCGACTTCGACGCGCTCCTCACGAAGATGCGTCCGCGGACGCGGCTCGCGATGCTGAACTTCGAGCAGCGCTCACCGCGGATGTACTTCTGGCCCTACGTCTTCGCCGGCAGCTACCACCGGCTCGCGCCCGGCACGATCGCGTCCTACTCGTTCACCGAGATCGAGCACTGGTCGCTCGCGTACGCGCCCGGCGTCGAGACGCCGCCGAAGCACCGAGGCTTCTGGCACTACTGGCCGTGTCAGTTCGAGCTTCGCCGCGACGGCAGCTACTACGACTACGTGCTCGTCCAGGGCCGCCGTGATCCGTTCCACGAAGGAGCGCCCGGCCCCGCGTTTCGTGAGGTCGGGCGGAGCGGCGCGTTCATCCTGTTCGAGAAGCTCGCGCCGGAAGACCAGAGCCCCGGCGTCCCCGACGCGTCGATCTGCGCGCGCATCGGTCCGCCGCCGCCGCCCTGAAGCGTCGAATCAGAACGGAGGCTTGAACCCGCCGTCGAAGCCCTGGAAGAGGCCGCCGGAGTCGAAGCCCTTGAACGCGCTCGCGTCGAAGGCCGGAAACAGCGGCGGCGGCGTCGGCGCGGCCCCACCGTCCGTGGTCCCGCCGTCGGTCTTCGGCGCGGCGCCGCCGTCGGCCGGCTTCACCGCGGGCTGTCCGTTCGGCGCGACCGGTGCAGTCGTGGTCGCTCCGAGCGGAGCCGCCGGCGGCGTGTCGGTGGGCGTGGCCGCCGGATCGGCGACGGCGGCCGTCGTCGCGGCGGGGGTCGACTCGACGACGGCGCCGTCGTCACCGGCGTCCACACCTTTCTCTTTGAAGAGATCGCACCCGAGGACGGGCGTAAGCGAAGCAAGCGTGACGAGGAGAGCGGGGAGGTAACGGCGCATGGGGAGTGCGCCGAGAGTAAGTCAGTTCGAGCGCTCGGCCCAAGCCTCGGAGGCAGCTGCGGCGACGACGCGGGACCACGCGCGCGACGCGGGGATCCCGTGCGCCTCGAGGCCCGGCACGATCACGCTCTCGACCGTGTCGAAGAAGAGCTTCCGCGCGTCCGAGCCGCTGCAGAGGCCGAGCACGACGCCGTCGGCCGGTGGCCGCGACGACGCGGGGAGGTGCGCGAGCTCGTGCTCGACGAGGTGGTCGAACGCGACCTCGAGGTAGTCGCCGAGGCGATCCTTGAGCGCGGGATCGAGCGCCGGCGCGAGGCGGCCGAGCGTGCGCCATCCGAACCGCGAGTGACCGACCTCGTCGGAGAAGATCTTCGTGAGGAGCTCGCGGAGCTCGCCCTCCGGCATCTCGATCCGCTCCGCGCCGATGAGCGAGACCGCGACCGTCTCGGAGAGGCAGCAGATGCTGAGCATGTTGCGGAGCGCGGCCTCGAGCGGCGTCGCGTCGTCGTGCTCGGGGTATTCGTCGCCGTCGGGGACCGCGGCGAGCGCCTCGCCGCCGAGCGCCTCGACCACCGCGCCGCAGAGGACGCCGTGCCGGCGCTCCTCCGCCGCGAAGCCCTTCACCTCGTCGACCACGTCGTGCACGCCCGCGGCCGCGAACTGACGCGCGAGGCCGTCGAAGACGCGCGCGGACGAGAACTCGTTGATCATGCGGCCGCGCCAGGTGCCGATCGCGGCCTCCTTGAGGTGGGGCATCTCGCGAAGGACCGGCTTGTGCGCCTGCGCCTCTGCGCGGAGATCGAGGAGGGCCATGACTAAGCCACCGCCGCGGCGAGGAACATGGCCATGTCGCGGCGCGCCGGCGAGCGGCGGGCCTTGCGGTTCATCGACGGCGGGACCGGCGGCCCCCACGGCGTGCACGCGAAGCCGATGCCCGGCGTGTGCGCGACGGTCGACGGCCACGTCGTGTCGGGGTCTTCCTGCTCCGCCACGTCGAACGCGGAGCAGCAGTCCCAGCGGAACGCGGTCATGCCGTCGCTCGCGAGGAGCTCCTGGCGGCAGCACGCGACGACCTCCGCCGACTCGGCGTGCGGCGCGAACGTGAAGCCGTCCGGGCTCGGGAAGGCGGCGTGGAGGACCGCGCCGCACGCGGGAGCGGGCTCCGGCTTCGCGGGCTCGCCTTCGTCGCAGTCGGCCTTCTTCGTGTCGCCGGTGATCACCGCCGAGTCGCTCGACGCGGTCGTCTCTTCGGTCTCGCTCGAGCAGCCGGCGGTGAAGGTGGCGATCGACGCCATGCCGAGCACGAGCTTGGCGGCGGAGCGGAGGGCGGCGGCGTGGACTTCGGGGCTCATCGGTTTCGTGTTCCTTCCTTGGACAGGCCTCGGTGTAGCTCGTCCCGGCGTAGAGACCATTCGTATGATCCAAAGCGCGGCGTAACGTGCAGCGATACAATCGGGAACGGCGTAGGATGACCCCGCGTTCCGCAATGTCTCAGGACGACGAAGAAAAACGGCCGGATGCCCCGCCCGCCTCGCGGATCGGCCGGCTCGCGCGTCTCGGCGCGTTGTCGACGCGCGCGATCCCCCTCGCGACCGAAGCCATGCGCCGCGCCGCGTTCGGGAAGCGGAGGGACGAGGAGGCCGAGCGCGAGGCGCAGAAGCGCGTGCTCCAGAACGCGAAGAAGACCGCCGAGGCGATGCTGAAGACGCTCGGCGAGATGAAGGGCCTGCCGCTGAAGCTCGGGCAGATGGCCTCGTACATCGACGGCCTCGCGCCGCCCGGCTACGAGGAGAAGTTCCAGGAGGTCCTGAAGAAGCTCCAGGCGAAGGCGCCGCCGCTCTCGCGCGAAGCGGCGGTGACCGTGATCACGAAGGAGCTCGGCCCGCCGGAGGAGGTCTACGCCGAGTTCGATCCCGATCCCTTCGCCGCCGCGAGCATCGGCCAGGTCCATCGCGCGACGACGCGGACGGGCGCGAAGGTCGCGGTGAAGGTCCAGTACCCGGACATCGACAAGGCGATCGTCAACGACCTGAAGAGCATCTCGATGCTCGAGTCGATGATCGCGCCGGTCGGCCGCAAGTACCACTCGAAGGAGGCGCTCGACGAGATCCGCGCCGTCTTCCTCGCGGAGCTCGACTACCAGCTCGAGGCCGACAACGCGGCCAAGTTCCGGCGCATGCACGATGACGATCCGGAGATCGTCATCCCGAAGGTGTGGAGCGCGCTCTCGACCAAGCGCGTGCTCACGCTCGAGATGATCGGCGGCGTCGACTACGCGACGTTCTGCGCGGAGGCCTCGGTGGAGGACCGCACCGCCGCGAGCAAGACGATCTGGCGCTTCATGTTCCGGTCGCTCTTCAAGTACGGCGCGCTCTACGCCGATCCGCACCCCGGCAACTACCGCTTCCTCGGCGGCGGCGACGTCGCCTTCCTCGACTACGGCTGCGTGAAGTGGCTCCCGCCGAAGCTGCTCGCGGGGACGAAGCGCTACATCACCGCCGCGATGGATCACGACTGGGAGGAGTTCGAGCGCGCCTGCATCGAGGAGCTCGGCTACGACCCGACCGACGAGGCGTCGTTCCGGCTCTTCGTCGACTACTCGAAGATGATCCTCGAGCCGTTCGTCCGCGACGGCGACTTCCAGCACACGCACGAGGTCGCGCGCGAGGCGATCGCGTACCTCGTCCGCGGCGGAAAGAAGATCTGGAAGCCGAAGGAGGGCGAGGTCTTGCCGAACCTCCCGAAGCCGGTGCACATGCCGCAGGACCACACCTTCATGAACCGCCTCCAGTGGGGCCTCGCGAGCGTGATGGCCGGCCTCAACGCCGAGGGCAACTGGCGCAGGATCGTCGAGCCTTGGATCCGCGGACCGCACGAGCAAGCTTGAGAGAAAACTTGCTCGTTCACGGGGACAACCTCCCCGCGATGCGGAGGCTCGCGCGCCGGTTCGAGGGGAAGGTCCGGTGCGCGTACCTCGATCCGCCGTTCAACTCCGGCCGATCGTTTGTAGAATACAAGGACGCGAAGTCCGCGGACGAGTGGTCCGCGTTCATGCGCCCCCGGATCGAGGCGCTGCGTCCACTCCTCGCCGCCGACGGCGCCGTCTTCGTGGAGATCGACGACACGTCGCTCGCGTCGCTCACGACGATCCTCGACGACGTGTTCGGGGCGAAGAACCGCGTGAGCACGATCACGGTCGTGCGGAGCGCGCCGACGGGGCACAAGGCGCAGAACCGCGGCCCCGTCCACGTGAGCGACTTCCTCCTCGTCTACGCGAAGGACAAAAAGGCGTGGCGCTACCGCCCGCAGGTGAAGGTCCGCGCCGGCTTCGACCACGCGTACTCGACGTGGCTCGACGATCCGGAGGCGCCGCCGAAGCGCTGGTCCTTCCGCCCGCTCCGCGTCGCCGTCGCCGCGCTCTTGGGCCACGACTCGACGCGGGCGGCGACGAAGGCGCTCGGCGCCGACGCGTTCCGCGCGCGGGTCGAGTCGATCGCGCTCCGTCGATCGCGTCACGTCGTCCGCTTCGCGCAGCCGCGCTACGAGGCGATCGCGCAGGCGGCGCAGGCGATCGTCGATCGCTCGCGCGCGCAGCCGGACCGCGTGTTCGTCCACGAGCGCCCGGGGCGGCCCCCGTTCATCGTGCGCGGCGGCAACCGCATCCTGTTCCTCCACGACAAGGTGCGCGAGATCGAAGGTGAGCCACGGATCGTCGAGCCGCTCACGAACGTGTGGGACGACGTGCCGTTCCAGGGCATCGCGCGCGAAGGCGGCGTCGTGTTCTCGCGGAACAAGAAGCCGGAGCGGCTCGTCGCGCGCGTGCTCGCGATGAGCACCGATCCCGGCGACTGGGTCCTCGACCCGTTCCTCGGCAGCGGCACCACCGCGGCGGTGGCGCACAAGATGGGGCGGCGCTGGATCGGGATCGAGTCGGGCGATCACCTCCGCACGCTCGCGGAGCCGCGGCTCCGTCGCGTGATCGAAGGAACGGATCCCACCGGCGTCACTTCGGTGTACAGCTTCGCGGGTGGAGGCGGCTTCCGTGTCGAGACTGTGGCGTAGCGTCGCTCTCGTGGCGCTCTTCGCGTGCAACCGCGACACGCCGGCGAAGCCGGTGACGAGCGCGGTCGACGCGGCGGCGGAGGACGCAGCGCCGGAGGCCGCGGCGCCGGAAGCGAAGGACGAGCTCGACGCCGGCGGACCGCTCGCGTGGCCGGACGCGATCCGCGTGGGGCGCTTTCGCGAGGCGGCGGACGGGCTCGCGAAGCTCTCGCCCGAGGAGCAGGCGAAGCCCGAGGTGCGGCTCGCGCGCGCGCGGGTCGCGCTCATGACCGGCAAGGCCGCCGACGCCGTCGCCGCGCTCACGAAGCTCGAGGACGAGCTCCCGCTCCTGCGCGATCTGATCGGCAAGACGCGCGCGCTCGCGATGTTCGAGGCGGGGCCGTTCGACAAGGCGGCCGATCTCCTCTCCCAGCGGCGCGAGGTCTCGATGTGGGTCCTCGCCGCGCAGGCGTGGGACAAGGCGAGCGACGGGACGAAGGCGCGCGCCGCCTGGGACCGCGTCGCGAGCGCGTCGGGGCGCACGCGCGCGCAAGAAGAGCAGGCGCGCCTCCGCCGCATGCAGCTCACGCGCTTGAAGGACGGCGAGCCCGCCGCGGTCGCCGACGCGCGCTGGCTCGCCGTGAACGCGCTCGACGAGGCGGCGCACGCGGAGGCGGTGGAGGTCCTCGACAAGGCGACGCAGCCGCTGAAGGCAGCGGAGCTGCTCGCGCGCGCGAAGGCGCTCGCGGACGCGATGCGCACCGACGAGGCGCTGCGCGCGGTCGAGAAGGCGACCGCGAAAGGAGGCGCGTCGCTCGTCGATCTGTGTCGCGCGAAGGCGGAGGTCTACTACCGGGCGCGCACGCGCTACTCCGAGGCCGCGCTCGTCTACCGCCAGTGCTCCGGTCTCGGCGGCGCGCACGCGGCGGAGGACGCGTTCCTGTCCGCGCGCGCCTTCTCGCGCGCGGACCGCGACGCCGAGGCCGTCCTTGGCTTCAAGAACGTGATGGCGGCGTACAAGGGATCGACCTACGCCGATCAGGCCGAGTTCCACGTCGCGCGCACGCACGCGCTCGCGCGTCGCTGGAAGGACGCGGCGCTCGCCTTCGACGACTACGTGAAGCACTGGCCGGCGGGCAAGGAGCGGCGCGAGGCCGAGCGCTACCGCGCGCTCTCGTGGCTCCAGAGCAAGAAGGACGACAAGAAGGCGCGGACGCTCCTCGAGGGGCTCGTCGGCTCGGCGGAGGATCCGATCACGGCCGCGCGCTGGACGAACCTCGCCGCGCTCGCCGCGCTCCACGACGGCGATCGCCTCCACGCGATCGCGCGCTGGACCGACGTCGCGCGCTCGCAGCCGCTCTCGTATCCCGCGCTCGTCGCCCGCGCGCGCTTGAAGGAGGACGGCGCGACGCTGCCGCCGCTCATCGACCCCGCCGTCGCCGGGACGAGCGAGCCGCTCGCGATCGAGCTCCCCGCGCCGGCGGACATGCTCCATCGCATCGGCTTCGACGCGGAGGCGGAGGAGGCGCTGAAGGAGCACGAGCCAGCCGTCGCGGCGAAGTTCCCCGCGCGGCGCACCGAGGCGCTGTGCGCGGCGTACGCAGAGCTCGATCGCGCGAAGCGCCTCTACCAGATCTCGCTCCAGGTCCCCTCCGTCCAGATCGGCACCGCGCCGGGCGGGAAGAACCGGCACGCGTGGGAGTGCGTGTTCCCGAAGCCGTACCCCGAGAGCGTGCGTCCGGCGGGCGCGGCGTCGCGCATCGGTCCGGAGCTCGTCTGGGCGGTGATGCGCCAGGAGAGCGCGTTCGATCCCGACGTCGTCTCGCCCGCGCGCGCGGTGGGCCTCATGCAGCTCTTGCCCGAGACGGCGAAGACCACCGCGTCGCACGCGAAGATCGAGCACGACGACTCGCGGCTCGTGTGGCCGTCGCAGAGCATCACCCTCGGCGCGCTCTACCTCCGCGAGCTCCTCGACAAGCTCGGTCAGAACACGACGCTCTCGGTCGCGGCGTACAACGCGGGACCGGAGGCGATCCAGCGCTGGCTCGGGCGCGCCAAAGGCGAGACGCTCGACGTCTTCGTCGAGGCGATCCCGTTCGTCGAGACGCGCGGCTACGTCGCCCGTGTGATGGGAAACCTCTCGAGATACGGCTACTTGGAGAAGGGCGAACCGGGCGTCCCGACCATCGCGCTCTCGCTCAATCCCGACTAAAGTCGCCTGCCTCAAGTGCTCGGGCTCCTCTTCGCCGCGGTGTTCATCGCGCTGAACGGCTTCTTCGTCGCGGCCGAGTTCGCGTTCGTGAAGCTGTCGACGACGCTCGCCGGCACGCAGAAGGCGCCGCGCGAAGACCCCGCCATCACGCGCGCGCGCGCGATCGTCACGCGCATCGATCGTTACCTCTCCGTCACGCAGCTCGGCATCACGCTCGCGAGCCTCGGGCTCGGCTGGATCGGCGAGCCCGCGCTCGAGCGCATCGTCGACAGCGCGTTCCACTACGTCCTCGGGAAGGAGCCGGGGAAGATCGCGGAGTACGTCGCGATCGTCCTCGCGTTCACGCTCCTCACGTTCGGGCACGTCCTCTTCGGCGAGCTCGTCCCGAAGCTCATCGCGATCCAGCGCTCGGAGAAGCTCGCGCTCTTCTCGGCGACGCCGCTCCACGTCGTCTACGTCGTCTTCCGTCCGCTCCTCTACGTCCTCGAGAAGTCGACGCACGTCATCTTGCGCGCGATGGGCCTCTCCGCCGACGCGGCGAGCGAAGGCTCGCTCTCGGAGGAGGAGCTCGTCGGCATCCTCGCCGCCAACGCCGCGCGCTCGCCGAGCGGCAAGGACAAGGCGGAGCTGGTCGAGCGCGTCCTCCGCTTCGCGCAGCGCACGTCGCGCCACGCGATGGTTCCGCGCGTCGACGTGTTCACGATCCCGATCTCGACGCCGGGCGAGGAGGCGATCCGCCAGATCCGCACGCATCAGTACTCGCGCGTCGTCCTGACGAAGGAGCACAGCGTCGACGAGATCGCGGGCTACCTCTACGCGAAGGACTTCCTCGTCGATCCCGCCGCGACGAGGCTCTCGGACCTCACGAGCGTCCGCCGCGACATCCTCTTCGTCCCCGAGGCGCAGGGCCTCCTCGACGTCCTCCGCAACATGCAGCGCGCGCAGATCCCGATCGCGGTCGTCGTCGACGAGTACGGCGGCACGAGCGGCATCGTGACGATGGAGGACCTGCTCGAGGAGATCGTCGGCGAGATCCGCGACGAGCTCGACGTCGAGGTCGCGCGCGTCATCCCGGTCGCGAAGGAGGAGGGCGCGTGGGACGTCGACGCGCGCGCCACGCTCGAGGAGCTGCGCGCGATCGGCGTCGTGGTCGAGGACAACGAGTGGGCGGAGACGGTCGGCACCGTCGTCCTCGCGCGGATCGGTCACATCCCTCGCATCGGCGACAAGGTGCAGCTCGGCGAGGACGCCACCGCCGAGGTCACGAGCGTCAGCCGCCGCCGCATCATGCGCGTCCGCGTCCGCGTAGCCAAGCCCCCGCCCGACTCGGAAGCCTAAGAGGACCCACCTTTGTCCCGACGCACCCGTCGCGACGAACCCCCCAAGTCGTCGCGCGCCACGTCCCCGGATGTCGCGCCCGACCCCGGGGCCCCAGAAGCGGCCGCGCAGCCCCCCGAGTCATCGAACGCCACGTCCCCGGATGTCGCGCGCAGCGACCCCGGGGCCCCAGAAGCGGCCCCGCAGCCCCCCAAGTCATCGAACGCCACGTCCCCGGATGTCGCGCGCCGCGACCCCGGGGCCCCAGAAGCGGCCGCTCCAGCGGGCGCGAAGCGCCCCGAGTCTTCGAGGGCCGTGTCTGGGGTGGGGGTGTCGGGGGCGAAGCCCCTGACCGTGATAATTCTGCTCGTGACGATCGCGTCGCTCTTCTTCGTCACGCGGCTCGGGCTCTCGAAGGACCTGACCACGCTCTTCCCGCACACGCCCGAGGCCGACATGCTCGCGCGCGTCACGCGCGCCTTCGGCGGCGGCGATCTCGGGCTCGTGCTCGTGCGCGGCGACGAGCCGGACGCGGCCCTCGCGGCGACCGAGGCGCTCGCGAAGGAGCTCGGCGGCTGCGCCTCGATCGCGGCGGTGCACACGAGCGTCCCCGCCGCGCCGGCGGCGACGGATCCGACGGAGGCGTGGCGCTTCGCGGGCCCGCGCGCGAGAGAGAGGCTCGCGCATGCGCTGACGCCGGACGGAATGGCGGAGCGCCTCCACGAGCTGCGCGCCCTCGTCCTCGCGCCGGGCGCGGGCGATCTCGCGGACCTCGTCACCAAGGATCCGCTGCGGCTCTCGCTGATCCCTTGGGAGGACCGCGTCGAGCTCGCGGCGGGCGTCACCGGCGAGGCCGGCGGCGCGTTCGTGAGCAAGGACCGGCGCGCGCGCCTCATCGTGCTCGAGCCCCGCGGCCGCGCGTTCGACCCCGACGCCGCCGCGCGCTTCACGGACGACGTCGACGCCGCCGTCGCGCGCGTCGCTCGTCCCGGCGTGAGCGTCGACGTCGCGGGCGGCCACGTCGTCGCGCGCCAGACGGAGGCGATGATCCGCTCCGACCTCGAGCGGAGCGGAGCGCTCTCGTTCGTCCTGTCTTCGGTCGTCTTCGCGGTCGCGTTCCCGCGCCGTCGCGCGCTCGTCGCGGTCCTTCCCCCGCTCGCGCTCGGCACGTTGTGGACGACCGCGCTCGCGGCGCTCCTCTATCCGCAGCTCAGCGCGGTCGCGACGGGCTTCACCGCGGTCGTGATCGGCGTCGGCGTCGACACGGGCGTGCACGTCTACGGCCGCTTGCTCGTCGCGGTGCGCGAGGGCGAGCCGAACCCGGCCGTGGTGGCGCGCCGCGAGACGTGGCGCCCGACGCTTGGCGCCGCCGTCGCCGCGGGCGGCGCCTTCGGCTGCCTCCTCCTCTCCGAGATCGAGGGCATGCGCCAGCTCGGCCTCCTCTGCGCCGCGGGCGAGGTGTTGACCGCCCTAGCGATCCTGGCGCTCGTCCCCGA
This sequence comes from Labilithrix sp., assembly GCA_019637155.1. Taxonomy (NCBI): domain Bacteria; kingdom Pseudomonadati; phylum Myxococcota; order Polyangiales; family Labilitrichaceae; genus Labilithrix; species Labilithrix sp. The sequence goes on from JAHBWE010000009.1 coordinate 403,758, forward strand.
GCTCGGCGCGCTGCTGGAGCGCCGAGCCGCCGCGTCCCCGCGCCGCGAGTCCCAACCGCGCGGGGGATTCGGTATCGGGCGGTGGGTCGTCGCGTTGACGGCTACGCGCGCGCGGGCCGTCGCCGTGCTGGCGGTCGTCGCGGTCGGGGGCGTCGCGGCGGTCGCGCTCGGGCTGCCGCGTGTCGAGACGGGGATCGCGACGCTCGACGCGCGCACGTTGCCGGCGCTCGCCGCGTACGACGCGATCTACTCCCAGTTCGGCGGGACGCGCGGGCAGGTCATGGTCGTGTCCGCCGATCCCGACCCCGCGCGCGCGCGCGCCCGCGCCGACGCGGTCGCCGAGGCGGCGGATCGGCTCCTCGGCCGCGGCGCGATCGCCGGCTACGACGCGCTCGCCACCGTCGCGCCCTCCCCCGAGATGCAGCGCTATCGCCTCGCGGAGCGCGACCGCCTCGAGCTCCCCGCGCGCGGCGACGCGCTTACGCTCGGGCTCGAGAAGGAAGGTTTCTCCGTAGTCGAGTTCCGGTCTGCGCTCGACGCGCTCGAGCATCCGTCGACGCGCGTGACCGACGACGCGCCCGAGTGGATCCGACGCCGTCACCTCGCGACCGACGCCGAAGGTACGCTCGCGGTCACGTTCGTGCGCTTCGCGCCGGGGAAGGACTCGTCCGAAGCGCGGGCCGTCCTCCGCGCCGCCGACCCCGCCGCCGTGATCACCGGCTTCGGCGAGCTCGAGGCGGGCCTCGCGCGCTCGCTCGCGAAGGACCTCCCGAAGGTGCTCGCCGGCGCGGCGCTCATCGTGATCTTCGCCCTCGGCGCGTCGCTGCGGCGGCCCGCGCGCGTCGCCCTCGCCGCCGGCGTGCTCGCCGTCGAGATCGCGCTCGTGCTCGTGCTCGCGCGCGCGTTCGGCGTGCGCTGGCACGTCTACGACGCCCTCGTCCTCCCCGTCCTGCTCGGCATCACGCTCGACGAGGTCCTCTTCCTCCTCGAAGCGGACGAACGGTCCGGCTCGATCGAGGCCGCCGTCGTCGAGCAGGCCCCGCTCGCGACCGCGACCGCGCTGACGACCGCGGCTGGGTTCGCCGCGCTCACGGTCTGCAAGTTCCCCGGCCTCGTCGACGTCGGCATGGTCGGCGCCTTGGGCTCGTCCGTGGGGTTGTTCGTCGCGATCGTCGCGATCCCTGCCTTCTTCCGCCTGACGCGCTAGATAGAGCGGCTCTCTCGATGCACGCAGAAGCAGAGACCGAGCTCGACCCGCTCCCGTCCGTGCTCCCGCCGGAGGGCGTGGAGGTCACGCGCCTCGCCGCGATCGCGGCGCGCACGGACGCGCGCGTCGACGTCGCCGGCGTGCGCGGCGCCGCCGACGCGGTGCTCGTCGCGGCGCTCGCGCGCGGCCCCGCGCCGATCGTCGTCGTCGCCGAGGACGGCGAGGACGCCGCGCGCCTCGCGAGCGACGTCGCGTTCCTGTCGCGCACGAAGGGCGAAGAAGACGACGTCCTCGTCCTCGCGCTGCCGGAGGCTTCTCCCTACGCCGACGTGAACCCCGACCGCCGCGCGGCGATGGCGCGGATGGCCACCCTCGCGCACCTCGCGACCGCGCGGCCGTGGCGCGTGCTCGTCGTGCCGCCGGCCGCGCTCGTGCGCAAGCTCGTCCCCCCCGGCGTCCTCCGCGCGACCACCCACCACGTCGCGAAGGAGGCGGAGCTCGATCGCGATCGCCTCGTGCGCGATCTCCTCGACGCCGGCTGGCTCCGCGTCCCCGTCGTCGAGGACCCGGGCTCGTTCGCGGTGCGCGGTTCGATCCTCGACGTGTGGCCGCCGGGCTCCGCCGATCCGATCCGGATCGAGCTCTACGGCGATCTGGTGGAGTCGCTGAAACCGTTCGATCCGAACACGCAGACGACGATCAAGGAGCCGCTCGCCGAGGTGTGGCTCCCGCCCGCGCGCGACGCGATCTTGACGAAGGAGCACGTCGAGCGCGCCAAGCGCCGCGTCGGTCACCTCGCCGACATGATCGACTGGCCCACCACGAAGACGCGCCTCCTCGTCGACGACGTCGCGACGGGCCGCGCGTTCTTCGGCGCCGACGGCTTCCTCCCCGCCTACTACGAAGAGCTCGCGCCGCTCGCGGCGTACGTGCCGGCCGACGCGCGCTTCGTCCTCGCGGCGCCGGCCGCGCTCACCGCCGACGTGCGGGCCGAGCTCGAACGCGCGGCCGAAGACGCGGCGGTCAAGGCCGAGACGCCGAGCTTCATCCTCGGCGCGCACTACCTCACCGAAGAGGAAGGCGCCGCCGCCCTCGCGCGTCGCTCCGTCGTCGCGCTCCACGCGACGCCCATCGCCGGCGCGCCGGGGGAAGGCTTCGCGCAGTGGGAGACGACGAGCCACGCGCTCTCGCTCGCCGCGCAGGACAACGAGGACCTCACGCGCGCGGTGAAGGCGGCGCGGGCGCAGAAGGGCAAGTCGAACGCGCTCGCGCCCGTCGCGCGCCGCGTCCTCCACTACAAGGACCAAGGCCTCCGCGTCTTCCTCACCGCGCGCGCGGAGACGCAGGCGGAGCGCCTATGCGCGCTGCTCTCGCATCAGGGCGTTCGATGCAAAGTGCAACCTTCGCTCGCGGCCGCGCCGGCCGACGCCGACGCCGAGGTCGTGGTCGGGCCCCTCACCCGCGGCGTGCTCCTCCCCGGCGAGGGCCTCGCGCTCGTCACGGAGGAGGAGATCTTCGGCGGCCGCGCGCATCGCGTCGCGCGCCGGAAGGTCGCCGACAAGACGCGACCGTTCGTCGAGGACCTGCGCTCGCTGAACGTCGGCGACTACGTCGTCCACGTCGAGCACGGCATCGGCCGTTACGAGGGCCTCGTCCATCGCGACGTCGGCGGCCTCACGGTCGATCTCCTCGTCGTCGCGTACGCGGGCGGCGACAAGCTGTACCTCCCGGTCTACCGCCTCAACCAGATCCAGAAGTTCTCCGGCGCGGAGGCGGGGGAGCCGAAGATCGATCGCCTCGGCGGCGCCTCGTTCGCGAAGACGAAGTCGAAGGTCCGCGCCGCGGTGCGGCAGATGGCGGACGAGCTCCTCCGCCTCTACGCCGAGCGGCAGTCCCAGCTCGGCGACGCGCTCGACGCCGCCGACGACGAGTACCGCGCGTTCGAGGCGACGTTCCAGTTCGACGAGACCGACGATCAGGCGCGCGCGATCGACGAGGTGAACAAGGACCTCGAGATCCCGCGCCCGATGGACCGCCTCGTCTGCGGCGACGTCGGGTTCGGCAAGACCGAGGTCGCGATCCGCGCGGCCTTCCGCGTCGCGCACGCCGGCAAGCAGGTCGCCGTGCTCTGCCCCACCACCGTGCTCGCGCAGCAGCACTTCCGCACCTTCGAGGCGCGGATGCGCGACTACCCGATCAACCTCAAGGTCCTCTCGCGCTTCCAGACGAAGAAGGAGAGCGACGAGGTGCTCGCCGGCCTGAAGGACGGCAAGGTCGACGTCGTCATCGGCACGCATCGCCTGCTCTCGAAGGACATCCACTTCAAGTCGCTCGGTCTCCTCGTCGTCGACGAGGAGCAGCGCTTCGGCGTCGCGCACAAGGAGCGCATCAAGCAGATGCGCGTGAACGTCGACGTCCTCACGCTCTCGGCGACGCCGATCCCGCGCACGTTGCAGATGGCGGTCGCCGGCATCCGCGACCTCTCGCTCATCACGACGCCGCCGGTCGATCGGCGCGCGGTGCGCACGCTCGTCACCGCCTACGACGAGCAGGTCCTCAAGGAGGCGATCGGCCGCGAGCTGCACCGCGGCGGCCAGGTCTTCTACGTCTACAACCGCGTCGAGGGCCTCTACGAGAAGGCGAACGTGGTGCAGCGCCTCTTCCCGAACGCGCGCATCGGCGTCGTCCACGGCCAGATGGCGCTGAAGAAGGGGCCTCGATCGCAGCAGATCGAGGGCCAGAGCGAATCGGCGCTCGAGAAGACGATGCTCGACTTCGTCGAGGGCCGCTACGACATCCTCTGCGCGACCGCGATCATCGAGAGCGGCCTCGACATCCCGCGCGCGAACACGATCATCATCGATCGCGCCGACCTCTTCGGCCTCGCGCAGCTCTACCAGCTCCGCGGCCGCGTCGGCCGGAGCAAGGAGCGCGCGTATTGTTACCTCGTCGTGCCGCCGCCCTCGGCGATGAACGACGAGGCGCGCGCGCGGATCGAGGCGCTCGAGCGCCACACCGAGCTCGGGAGCGGCTTCAAGATCGCCTCCCTCGACCTCGAGCTCCGCGGCGCGGGAGACATCCTCGGCGCGGAGCAGTCGGGCAACATCGCGTCGGTCGGCCTCGACCTCTTCGCGCAGATGCTCGACGAGGCGGTCCACGAGCTCCGCGGCGAGCCGGTCGTCCACGACGTGGACCCAGAGCTCTCGTTCGACGTGACCGCGCTGCTCCCCGACGACTACGTCGGCGACGTCGGCGTGCGCCTGTCGATCTACAAGCGCCTCGCGAGCGCGATCGACGAGGCCGAGGTCGGCCAGATCGCGATCGAGATGGAGGACCGCTTCGGCCCCCCGCCCTCCGAAGCGAAGTGCCTCGTGCGCTTGATGACGCTGAAGTGCGAGCTCCGCAAGCTCAAGGTCCTCGGCTGCGAGGCGACCGCGCGCGCGGTCACGCTCCACCTCCGCGACGACACCCCGCTCGATCCGCAGAAGGTGCTCGCGTTCGTGAAAGAGAAGCACACGCCGTACAAGATCACTCCGGACATGCGCCTCACCCGCCGCTTCGGCGGCGAGAACGACGGCCTGGTGAACGCGGAGGAGATGCTGGTGGAGCTCTCCCGCTGCTGGCGCGACTGACGCGCGGCCTCACTTCGAGGCGCGGTTCGTGAACCTCGCGTTGCCGAGGCCGGTGCCGATCGTGAGGACGCCCCAGCGCGCGACGTCGGTCATGAACGGGGCCTCCGAGAGGCCCTGCACGACGGCGTCGTTGTGCATCAGCACGTGGGTCGCGCGCTCGCCGATGTGGGGGATCGCCTCCTTCAGCTGCGCGACGAGGTTGAAGCGGCTCGACTCCCAGTTGCCGGGGAGGTTCTGGCCGCCGCGCTCGATCGAGCCGTCGGTCGCGATGACGCCGGGGCACGACACGCCGATGAGGGGGAGGAGCTCGAGGCCGTCCTTCGTCGCCGCCGCGGCGAGGCGCTCGAGCATCGTGACCAGCCGCGCGACCGCCTCGGCGCGGCTCGGCTTCGGGTCTTCCACGACGTAGCGCCAGAGCTCCGAGACGTGGACGGCGCACTTCGAGAGGTCGCCGCCCGGGATCGTCACGACCCCCGCGCGGATGTTGGAGCCGCCGATGTCGACCGCGAGCATCGCCGTCTTCGGGCGGAGGAGCACGGAAGGTGCAAGATGCACGGATCCGATGAGGCCCGCTTCGTCGGGGTGATGGCGGATCGGGACGAGGTCGACCGCGTGGCCGGAGGACTTCACGATGACGGCGGCGCGCCCGATCGCGAGCTCACCGACGCGGCTCTCGCGGAGGCCGCCGCCGATGACGATGCGCTGCGTGTCCTTCCACTCCTTCAGGCGGAGGAAACGCGCGGTGACGGCGGCGAGCTCGCGCGCGAAGTCCTCGATCGCGGAGAGCACGACGCCGGCCGCGAGCGGATCGCCGTCGGTGAGGACGCGGTCGAGCCTGCGCTTCGAGATCTCCTTGCTCGGACGCTCGCCGAGCGGGTCTTCGTCGTCGACCGATTTGATGCGGTCGCGCAGATCGTCGAGGATCGCGCGGAAGGCGCGGTTGCTCGCGCGGTCGCCGATGAAGCCTTCGGCGTCGCGGAGCTCTTCGTTGTAGGTGTCGACGAAGACGAGCGGGAGCTCGCTCGCGCCGTGCTCGGAGACGGCGCCTTCGCCGGGGTCGTCGATCAAATCGTGCCGCCCGCGGCGCGACACTGACCCTCGAGGTTCTTGACGATGGTCGCGGGCTGGTTCTGCGCCTTGGCCAAGCGCGCGCGGCCGCACACCGCCGGCTCACCCGCGGGCGCGGGCGGCGGAGCAGGAGGCGCGGGCTGCGGCGGCTTC